>NZ_SOGZ01000048.1:0-58136 GCF_004403145.1 Cryobacterium sp. TMT1-62
CGGCCCCGGCCGCGGTGCGCGCGGCATTGCCGGCGGCGGTGCCGGCCTTGCGTGCGCTGCGGGCATCCCCCGCCTGGCGCTTGGCGGAGGCCAGGTCGAGGCGCAGACTGCGCATCGCCTCGCTGACTCCCGACCGCACGTCGTCGGCCAGTCGCCTCACGGAGTCGGCGACCTCGGTCTCGAGGTCGTGCAGGTCACCCTGGCGGGCCTGGAGTTCGGCGCGGCCGGCGTCGGTGATCTCGTAGACGGTCTTGCGGCCATCCGTCGATTTGGTCACGAGTCCTTCCTCTTCAAGCTTGGCCAGGCGCGGGTAGATCGTGCCGGCGCTCGGGATGTACGTTCCGCCGAAGCGGTCGCTGAGCGCCTGGATCAGTTCGTAGCCGTGCCGCGGCTGCTCGGCGAGCAGGCTGAGCAGGTAGAGGCGAAGGCTGCCGTGGGCGAAGACGGGGGTCATTCTCAGACCTCCCCGTTGGCGCGGGCGTCGCCCGGTTCGGTGTTTGTTCGTTCGCTGGCCGGGCCCGCGGACGCAGGCTCGGTGCTGCGACGCACCACCGTGATGTCGCCCGACACCGAGTTGGCCTGCAGCTCGAGCCAGCTGCCCTCGAGTGTGCCGGTGCTGGACTCGAAGCCCTTTCCAAAGGTGCCGCGAATCGTCTGGTCGTCCAGCTGCAGCGTGCCCGAGACGGTGTTCAGCCGGTAGCGCGTCGCCACATCGGCGCCGAGGCGCACGGTGAGGCTGCCGCTGATCGTGTTCGTGTTGATGGAATCGGGCGTGCCCTCGATGTCGAGGAAAACCTCGCTGTTAACCCCGTCGAGACTGAAGCGACGGATGGCCCCGCTCGCCGTGCAATCGCCGGAGACCGTGTGGGCGATGATGCTGCCCTCGAGGCCGCGCACCGACAGCTCGCCGTTCACGGCGTTGAGCTCCAGGTCCCCGGTGACGCCGTCAACCACGATGTCGCCCGACACAGTGCTCAGCCGGGCGCCGTTCGTGAGGCCCGAGATCAGGGCCTCGGCCGAGATCACGCCGAGCTTCAGGGCCACGCCGCGGGGGACCAGGATGCTGACGTCTGCCTTCGCGGTGCCGCGGAACGATGCGAAGACCTCGATGAAGTTGTCCCAGCGCAGCTGCGGGTGGTCGATCTCGAGCGTGTCGCCGTCGACCGAGATCTTGAGGTCCTTTCCGGTCACGCTGTGCACCTCGATGCGGATGCCCGGCTCGTCGTGGCCGATCACGTCGATCTTTCCGCCGATCATGCCCACCTTGAGCGCCCGAACGACCTCGGTGTCGATCACCGTGGTCTGCCCGGGGCTGACCAGCCATTTTTCCAAAGCCATGGAATTCTCCTTTTCGGGGCGGCGTCCGCGCAACGGATGCTCACCACCTGTTCACGATATATCGCGTCTTGTTGAGATTCACGATATATCGCGAGTGGCGAGCGGACAAGCGCCGGCGGGAACTCTCAGCCGGGGTTCAGCTCTCGGTTCAGCTCTCGGTTCAGCTTTCGGTTCAGGCTTCGATTCAGGCTTCCGTACGGCGGTCAACTCTCCGGCTCGATGGTCAGGCCGAGGCGGGCGGCGCGCTCGGCCGACTCGATCGATTCGACCGGGGCGGCTCGCACGGTCAGCAGCGGGATCGGGGCTTTGTTGGCGATCTCCCGCGCCACGCTGCCAAGGAAACGCGAGCGGCGCTGCCGGTGGGAGCCGAGCGCGAAGAGGTCGTAGGCGCCGGAGCCCGCCCGGCGCAGGATCTGCTCGGCGGCGCCCCCTGTGGCCCGGGTGCTGAACGGGTGCACCGCAAGGTCGGCCAGCTGACCGACGGCGGCGGACTGGATGCCGGCGGCGATGCGGTCGAGCCTGTCGGGGGAAACGTCGCGCGCGACGTCGTAGTCGAGCACCGTCAGCAGCGTCACGGTCTGCAGCCTCGCCCCAAGGAGCAGCACCACCGTGACGGCGGCGTGGTCCGCGGCCTCGGAGCCGTCGATGCAGACGAGCACCCGCACGTCTCCCTCGAGGGATTCCCCGGGAATCACGGCCGCCTCGGCCAATTCCTCCCGCTCGAGGTAGACGGCCAGGCCGGCCAGCGCGATGGCGAAGGGGCCGGCAGCCAGACCGAGAACCACCCAGATCGGGGCGTCGTGGCCGCGGCGGATCATCACGAACGCCGACGCAAGTCCCACCAGGACCCAGCCGACCGCCACCAGAAGCGGTGTCACCCAGACGCCTTCTGCCCACATGCCCTCAGCATTGGCGGCCCGCGCCGAACTTGCAAGGGGGCGAGGTCCGGCGGCCGGGGCATCCGTCGACCGGCTCGCCGCCTGAGCGCCGCCTGAGCTTCAGTACAGGAAGATCGGCAGCCAGTCGCGGGTGTGGGCGTGCACGATCACGAGGAAGACGACCGCGTCGAAGAGCAGGTGCACGATCACCACGTAGGTCAGTGATTTGGTGAGCGCGAAGGTGTAGCCCTGCAACAGCGCGAAGGGGAACGTCATCAGCGGCCCCCAGCTCTGGTAGCCCAGTTCCCACAGGAACGAGGTGAAGATCACGGCCTGCAGGAGATTGGCCTGCCAGTCGGGGAAATGACGCCTGAGCAGGGCGAACGCCGTGCAGATAAAGAAGAGTTCGTCCCAGATGCCGACGAAGCCGACGCCCACGAACAGGCGGGCGATCTCGTCGGGGGCGGTCACGGCCGGCCAGTTCTGGTAGGCGCCCGAACGGATGAAATAGGTCGGCAGAATCAGATAGCCCAGCAGCAGCACAAGCGGCAGGTACCAGCGTTCCAGGGAGGTCCAGCGCTGGCCGGTGCGGATCGGGAACCGGATCGCGTGGTCGCCGAACGCGTAGCGGGAGAGCAGGTAGGGCACGAGCACGGCGACGGTCAGCACGGTCCCCATCAGCGCCATATTCGGGTAGCTGATATCGGCCTCGACCGAGATGGTGCTGATGATCAGCAGCCCGATCGCGATCAGGAGCAGATCCTTGAACAGGGCCCGGTCGATGGCGAAGGCGAGCCCGATGGCCGCGGCGAGTAGCGCGTAGCCGGGCAGCGGCTCGCGCGCCCCGAACAGCAGCACGGCGGAGGCGGAGAGCAGCGCGGCGGGGACGAGTCCCCAGGAGGCGCGCGGGCGCATCCGTTCACTCGACGTTGCCGGTCCGGCGCCGCTGCCGGCGCTCGTGCCGCTCGTGAGTGGGCTGCCCGTGCTCCCACTCGTGCCCGCTGCCCGTTTCGCTGACCCTGCCGCGCCATCGCCCATGAGATATGGTACCCAACCCGGGCGGGGAACGGCCGGTGCGTCTCGCCTCGCGACCGGGCATCGAGGCCCGGCGATGAACCAATTCGACGGAGATTTTGGGAGCAAGGAAGGTTTTCCAGGGTTTAAGGACCGATTCGGACGAAATCTCCGTCGAATTCGTTCGGGGGGTGCGGGCGGAACGTGTCGCCGGCTGCCCGGCCGGCTGCCCGGCCGGCTACCTCGCCGGCTACCTCGCCGGCTACCTCGCCGCCTACCCGGTCGCGAGATCGGGTGAATCGTCGCCGTGCAGCCCTGAAACCGACGTTTCACCCGCTTTCGCGGTCTGCGGCGCCGCTAGGTTGAGGGTGTGCATTCAGAGAGCGAACCGGTGGGCGTGGTGCAGAGGCTCATCGGCATCGATTCCGTTAACTCCGACCTGGTGCCGGAGGCTGCAGGCGAACGGATGATCGCAGCTTGGTGCGCAGACTGGCTCACCGCGCGGGGGTTCGAGGTGCACCGCCTCGAGGAGCATCCCGGGCGGCCTACGATCGTCGGCATCCGGCGCGGCACCGGGGGAGGGCGCTCCCTGATGCTCAACGGGCACCTCGACACCGTCGGCGTCGGCGGTTACGCCGGGGATCCGTTCGCGGGCGAGCTCCGGGACGGTCGCGTCATCGGCCGGGGAGCCTTCGATATGAAGGGCGGCGTCGCGGCGATCCTGGTCGCGGCGGCGCGGGCGACGGGAGTCGGGGGAACCGGGGCCCATGCGGCCGGGCCGGCCGGGGCATCCGTTCTCGCCGGAGACGTCATCGTCACCCTCGTGGCGGACGAGGAGTTCGGCAGCCTCGGCACCATGGAGGTGCTGCGCAGCTTCCGCGCCGACGCGGCGATCGTCGCCGAGCCGAGCGAGCTGTGCCTCACGCTCGCCCATCGCGGTTTCGCCTGGTTCGAGGTGGAGCTCACCGGGCTCGCCGCCCACGGATCCCAGCCGGAGCGCGGCATCGACGCCATCGTGCACGCCGGGCTGGTGCTGCGCGCCCTCGATGAGCTCCGGGCCGACATCGAGGCGGCGCCGGCGCATCCGCTGCTCGGCCACGGTACCGTGCGCGTGTCGACCATCGCCGGGGGTTCGGATGCCGCCACCGTCGCCGCCGCCTGCACGCTCACGATCGAGCGGCGCATGTTGCCCGGCCAGAGCCCCGACCGGGTCGAGGCCGAGCTCCGGGCGCTGCTGGAGCGGCTCGCCGACGTCGTCGCCGGGTTCCGCTTCCGGCTGACGCGGCTCGTGGCGCGTGCGGCGTTCGAGGCCGATCCGGAGTGGCCGATCGTGCGTCTGGTGACCGAACGGGCGACGGAGGTGCTCGGACGCCGGCCGGATGTCCGCGGCGAGCCGTTCTGGACCGACGCCGGGCTGCTGCACGAGGCCGGCATCCCCTGCCTCGTCGTGGGCGTGGACGGTGGCGGAGCGCACGCCGACGCGGAGTGGGCGGACGCGGCATCCGTCGACGCGCTCACCGAGATTCTGACCCGCACGATCGCCGATTTCTGCGGGTAGTCCGCGCGCCCGGCGATCCCGCCCGAACCCTGCCTCGGCCCCATCGCCGCCCCTGCCCCGCTGCACCCCGCCGGCCGGGGGAGTCCATGTGGGCCTCATGGTTGTGCTGATTGTTGAACAATATGTAGGCTGGCTCGACATCAGTGACCGCCGGTGCTGACCTTCCGAGAAGTGAGCGCCCCATGGTTTTCAACGTCGTCCGCGCCAGGATTCGAGCGAAAACCGCAGGCGTGAAGAAGAAGCTGCGCGGCCCGCGCCGGGCGCAGCGTAGCGCGCTCCTCGGCGCCATGTTCCTGATGGCGACCAGCGCCGTCGGACCCGGCTTCATCGTGCAGACCACAAGCTTCACGGTGCAGCTCGGCGCAGCCTTCGCCTTCGCCATCCTGGTCTCGATCCTGGTCGACATCGCGGTGCAGCTGAACGTCTGGCGGGTAATCGGCGTCAGCGGTAAGCGAGCGCAGGAACTGGCCAACACCGTGCTGCCCGGCGCCGGCTGGTTCCTGGCCGCGCTGATCTGCCTCGGCGGGCTCGTGTTCAACATCGGCAACATCGCCGGTTCCGGCCTGGGTGTCAACGTGCTCTTCGGCCTGGACGCCAAGCTCGGCGGCATCCTCTCGGCGGCCGTCGCGATCGCGATCTTCCTCAGCAAACGGGCCGGGCTCGCGCTGGACAAGGTCGTCGTCGTACTCGGGGCCGTGATGATCGTGCTGATCGCCTACGTGGCTATCGTGTCGAATCCGCCCCTCGGCCTCGCGGTCAAGAACGCGGTGCTGCCCGACGACATCGATGTCCTCATTATCACCACCCTGATCGGCGGCACGATCGGCGGCTACATCACGTACGCCGGCGCGCACCGGATGATTGACGCCGGCGTGACCGGACGGGCCCAGATCACCGAGATCACCCGCAGTTCGGTGCTGGGCATCATCATCACCGGCGTGATCCGGGTGCTCCTGTTCCTCGCCATCCTCGGCGTGGTCGCCGGGGGCGTGGACCTGACCAGCGACAATCAACCCGCGGAGGCCTTCCAGGCCGCGGCCGGCGAGATCGGGTTCAAACTTTTCGGCATCGTGCTCTGGGCCGCGGCCATCACCTCGGTGATCGGGGCGGCGTACACCTCGATCTCGTTCGTGACCACTTCACAGACCTCGCCCCGCACCCGCAGCATCGCCACCGTCGTCTTCATCGCCGTGTCAACGTTGGTCTACACGCTGCTCGGCCAGGCCCCGGCCACGCTTCTGATCATGGCCGGCGCGGTCAACGGGCTGATCCTCCCGTTCGGCTTCGCTGTCATCCTCTGGGTGGCCTGGCGCCGCCGCGACCTGCTCGGCGGCTACGTCTACCCGAAGTGGCTGCTGGGCATCGGCGTGCTGGCCTGGCTGCTGACGCTGTTCCTCGGCTATCAGTCCCTCGGCGGACTCGCGACGCTTTGGGGCTGACGGATGTGCCCGACCCCCACCCTGCACGGCCCGCCGCGCGCCGCCGCTCCGACGGCCCCCGAAGACCCCCGAAGGCCTCCCGAAGGCCCCTTGAGACTCCCGAAGACCCCTTGAGACTCCCGACGGCCCCCGAAGGCCTCCATTTCTCGCTGCTGTCCGCCGACCCGGTGCCCCCTTTCTCCGTCGTCGACATCCACCCCGCTGCCTGCTTGATCGCCCGCCTCTGTGGCTAACTCAGGAGTTTTGTTTGCGTGGTCACCGGCTGGTGCTGGCCGCCGCACTGGTCCGCGGCTGCGGTGCGCGGCCCGGCGGGATCTCCTGAGTTAGCCACAAACCAGCGCAGCGCGGAGGAACAGCGCGGAGGCGCAGCGGAGGAACAGCGGAGGTGCAGCGGAGGAACAGCGCGGACGCGCAGCACAGCCGCATGCAGGCAGCTGAGGGGAGCGGGGCCGGGCAGTCGTGCCGGATACCGCCGGCTAGCGGACGGACTCGGCCACGATCGACAGCAGCTGGGCCTCGGCGCGCTGCAGGTAGCCGGTGAGCAGGGCCGCGGCATCCGTCGACCGGCCGGCCGTCAGCAGCTCGACGATGCGGGCGTTGTCGTCGACGTAGGGCGCGTGGAAGGTGGCCTCCTCGCCCATCGAATGGAAGACCAGGCGCATCTCGGCGAGCACCTGCGCCATCAGCAAATCGAGGCGGTCGCTGCCGGCCAGGGCCACGACGCCGGCGTGGAACTCCTGGTTGGCACCGGCCATGCCCGGGACCGATCCGGCCTCGCGGGCCGTCCGCGCGCTCGCGACGGCCTGGCGCAGTCCATCCAGCCTCGCCGGGGTGAGCTCCTCGGCCGGTGTGAATGCCAGGGCACCTGGCTCGAGGTAGCGCCGCACCCGGTAGATCTCCCGAATGTCGTCTGCGGTGGGCCGGGCGACGAAGACGCCCTTGTTCGGGATGCGGGTGACCACCCGTTCGGCGCTGAGCGTCGCGAAGGCCTCGCGGAGGGTGTTGCGCGAGACGCCGAGCGCGTCGCAAAGCGGCTCCTCGGGGAGCTTCGTGCCGGGCGGCAGGTGGCCGGCCGCGATCCGCTCGCGAAGCACCCCCGACACCCACTGGCCGGTCTCGGCGTGACGCGCCGACGCGGTGCGGTGACGCAGGTCGGCGAGGGTCTCGGCGAGGGTCATGGTGCCCACGATACCGCCCGGTCGGAGCGGCGGCCCGAGGACGGGCGGGGTGTTCCGGCGGTTCCGGCGGGCAGCCGGAACCGGGCGATGGATACGCTCAGTCCCCGATCGAGGCGACCGCGCTGTCCACCGCCACCGTGTCGCCGGGATGAACCAGCTGCTCCCGCAGGATTCCGCTGCGGTGCGCCACCACGATCGACTCCATCTTCATGGCCTCGAGTACGAGCACCGGGTCGCCTGCGGCCACGAGCGCACCGGATGGGGCCATCCACTTCACGACCGAGCCGCCCATGCTGGCCCGGAGGGTGGCCGGGTCTGCGGCGGGGGCCGAGTGGCCCCCGGTGGGAAGGCCGTCGGCAGCGGTGACAGCGGCCGCACGGGCCGCGCCGCCCAGCCCGCGAAGGAGACTGTCGAGGAGGGTGGCAGGCAGGCCGAGCGCCATCCGTCGCCCGTCGACCTCGATGGTGATGGTGTGGCGGGCGGCCTCCGGCGGCACGGGATTGAACTGGGGGTCGCTGGGCAGTTCTTCGGAGAAGTCGGCCTGGATCCAGCCGGTGTGCACGTCGAGGTGGTCGGGCGCGGTGAATGCCGTCGAAGTGACCACGGCACGGTGGAACGGCAGCACGGTGGGCAGGCCGGTGATCTCGAACTCGGCAAGGGCTCGGCGGGCGCGGCGCAGGGCCTGCTGCCGGTCGGCGCCGGTGACGATCAGCTTGGCGAGCAGGGAGTCGAACCGGTCCGGTACGATGCCGCCTGCCCTGACCCCGGAATCGACCCGGATGCCCGGCCCGGTCGGCACGGTAAAGGTCGCCACGGTCCCGGGGCACGGCAGGAACCCGCGCCCCACGTCTTCGGCGTTGATTCGGAACTCGAACGAGTGCCCCCGCGGTTCGGGGTCGGTGAAGATGGGAACGGGCCCGCCGGCTGCGATCTGCAGCTGCGCCAGTACCAGGTCGATGCCGCTGGTCTCCTCGGTGATCGGATGCTCGACCTGCAGCCGGGTGTTCACCTCGAGGAACGAGATGGTGCCGTCCTGCGCGAGCAGGTACTCCACGGTGCCCGCGCCGGTGTAGCCGGCGGCCCGGCAGATGGCCTTGGCCGAGGAATAGATCTGGTTTTTCTGCGCAGGGGTGAGGAACGGCGCGGGCGCCTCTTCGACGAGCTTCTGGTTGCGGCGCTGCAGCGAGCAGTCGCGGGTGCCCACGACGATCACGTTGCCGTGGGTGTCGGCGAGGATCTGCGCCTCCACGTGGCGGGGTTTGTGCAGGAACCTCTCGACGAAGCACTCGCCGCGGCCGAAGGCGGCCGTCGACTCGCGCACGGCCGAATCAAAGGACTCCTCGATCGCATCCATGTCCCAGACGACCTTGAGGCCGCGGCCGCCGCCGCCGAACGCCGCCTTGATGGCCACCGGCAGGCCGTGCTCCATGGCGAAGGCGCGCACCTCGGCGGCGGTCTCCACGGTGCCCTCGGACCCGGCGACCAGGGGAGCTCCCACCCGGATGGCGATCTCACGGGCGGAGACTTTGTTGCCCAGCACCCGGATCGCGGCGGGCGTCGGACCGATCCAGAGGAGTCCCGCGTCAATCACGGCCTGAGCAAAATCGGCGTTCTCCGAGAGGAAGCCGTAGCCCGGGTGCACGGCGTCGGCGCCGGAATTCTGGGCGATGCGCAGCAGCTTGGCCACGTTGAGGTAGCTGTCGGTCGGGCTGTCGCCGCCAAGTGCCCAGGCCTCCGTGGCGGCCGAGACGTGCAGGCCGTCGGCGTCGACGTCCGCGTAGACGGCCACGGAGTCAAGGCCCGCGTCGTCGCAGGCGCGAGCGATGCGCACGGCGATCTCGCCGCGGTTGGCGATCAGAACTTTCTGCATGGTTCAGCTCTCATTCGGGGCGTGTGTTCGGGGGGTGTTTGGGGCACGCGCGGGGGCTGCGCCGCTCCGCGCGTGGCGTGCCGGCAGCGCAGCGGCGCAGCAACCGCGTAGCGCGTGAGGGCGGGTATCAGGGGGAGGCGGGGACGGGCTCGGCTGGAAGGGGCTCGGCAGGCACGGGCGTGAAACGGATGCGCGCACCCGTCGGCAACTGTGCCGCGAGGTCGAGGTCCTCGGTGAGCACGACGCCGATCACGGGGTAGCCGCCGGTGACCGGGTGGTCCGCGAGGAACAAAACCGGCAAGCCCGACGGCGGCACCTGGATGGCCCCGCGGGCCGTACCCTCGCTGGCCAGCTCGCCCGGCCGCGACCGGGCGAGCGGCTCACCGGCCAGCCGCAGGCCGATCCGGTTCGACTGATGGGTGACGGTCCACTCCGCGTCGCCGAACCGGTCGACGGATGCCGGCTCGAACCAGTCCGCGCGGGGTCCCGGCACGAAGCGCAGCACGGTGACCTCGGCCGGGGCCGGCGGCGGGGTCTCGGGGTGGTGCACGGCGCTGCCGGGGGCGGGCGGCAGCATCCGGAGCACGGTGCCCGAGGTCAGCGGGGCCGGACCGATGCCGCTGAGGGTGTCGGTGGACCGGCTGCCGAGCACCGGGTCCACGTCGATGCCGCCGCGAAAGGCCAGGTAGCTGCGCACGCCCGAGCGGGGGGCTCCGAGCGACAGGGTCTGCCCGGCGAAAAGGGAGACGGCGGAATCCATCGGCAGCTCGCGGTGGCGGCCGACGGCATCCGTCACCGTGAGCGGCAGAACGGCACCGGTGACGGCGAGCACCTGGTCTGCCAGCGCGGTCAGGGACAGGCCGCCGAGGGCGTTCTCGAGCACGGCGGCCGTGGCGGGATTTCCAACGACCCGGTTGGCGCGCCGCAGGGCGCCACGGTCGAGTGCGCCGGACGCGGTCACGCCCTGGTCGGCGTAGCCGGGGCGGCCGAGGTCCTGCACGGTCGTCTGCGCGCCGGGGGAGAGCACGCGGATGCCGGTGGCGGGGGTGGGGGCCGCGGTTGCCGCGACATCGGGAGTGGCCGCCGCTGCCGGAGTCCCAACCGCGACTGCGGTCTCCGGGACGAGGACCCCCGCGGCGGCGACCTGCTCGCGCACCGCGCGGAACCGCACCCGGTCACCCGGGCGGATCAGGGCCGGCTGCGAACGCTTCAGGTCCCAGAGCAGGGCGTCCGTGCGGCCGAGCAGCTGCCAGCCGCCGGGGGAGGCGCGGGGGTAGACGGCGGAGTAGTCGCCGGCCACGGCCACGGAGCCGGTGGGCACCGAGCTGCGCGGCGAGCTGCGCCGGGGCACGGTCAGCACGGCGCTCGCGCCGGTGAGGTAGAGGAAGCCGGGGGCGAAGCCGCCGAACGCGGCGGTCCAGTCCTGGCCGGTGTGCGCGGCGATGACGCCCTCGCTGCTGAGGCCGGTGTGCGCGGCGACGTCGGCGAGGTCTTCCCCGTCGTAGACGGTGTCGATCCGCACGAGCGCGGCGTTTGCGGGGGCGGCCGGCAGCACCTGCAGCTGCCGCAGGGCGTCGGCGAATCCCCGTGCGGCGGAGGCGGAGACGCCGGTGATCAGCACGGTTTCCGCGGCGGCGAGCACGTCGAGCTGCCCGGCCAACGGATGCCGCTGCAGGTGTGCCTGCAGGTCGAGCACGTCGGCCAGGCTAGGCAGTCCGACCAGCACGGCGCGGTCGCCGACGGCTCGGATGATGCGAACGGGATCGGACACGGGGCTAGACGAAGCTTCGAATGCGGATTCCGGCATCCTGCAGCGCGGAGCGCACCGCACCGACCAGCGCGACCGCGCCGGGGGTGTCGCCGTGCAGGCAGATGCTTTCGGCCGTCACCGTGAGGAGGCTGCCGTCGACCGTGCGCACCTGGCGGTCACCGGCCAGGCGGAGCGCCTGCTCGGTGACAGCGTCGGGGTGCAGCAGCACGGCGCCGGGCCGGGACCGCGAGACCAAAGAGCCGTCGGAGTTGTAGGCGCGGTCGGCGAAAGCCTCCACGACCGTGCGGAGCCCCGCCGCGTCGGCGAGGCGCTGGATCTCGGAATCGGGCAGCACCATCACGGGCAGGCTCGGGTCGACGGCGCGGATCGCGTCGACGACGGCCTGCGCCTGCACCTCGTCGTGCGCGATGGTGTTGTAGAGGGCGCCGTGCGGTTTGACGTAGCTGACCCGGGTTCCGGCGACCGCGGCCAGGGCCTGCAGCGCGCCGATCTGGTAGATCACCTCGTCGGTGAGGTGACCGGGCTCCATGTCGATGAACCGGCGGCCGAAGCCGGCCAGGTCCCGGTAGCCCGGGTGCGCGCCGACCGTCACGCCGGCGGCGGCGGCGGCGGTGCAGGTGGCGCGGATCGTGCTCGGATCCCCGGCGTGGAAGGCGCAGGCCACGTTCACGCTGGAGACGGAGGAGATGATCGCTGCGTCGTCGCCGAAGGACCAGTTGCCGAAGGATTCCCCGACATCACTGTTTAGATCGATGCTGTCTGAATCGATGCTGGACATCCGGGTCTCCGTCCGTGGAAGTTTGGTTAAGGATGCACCACTTCCGCAGATTGTTCAACAATGTATTGGCGGGTGGAAGCCCGATTCGGCGCCGGAGTCAGTTCGCGGGGCTGTCGATCGAGGGCTCGGAGGGCGGCACGGAACCCTCGAGGGTCTCCTCGAGCCGGGCGTCGTCGTTCTGGGGCAGGGTGATCGCGAAGAACGGGATCGTCCAGTGGCAGAGCGGGCCGACGAGCACGGCGAAGAGCACCGTGCCGATGCCCACGTTGCCGCCGAGTGCCCAGCCGATGCTGAGCACGGTCACCTCGATGCCCGTGCGCACGATCCAGATGCGCCAGCCGGTGCGCTGGTGCAGGCCCGTCATCAGCCCGTCGCGCGGGCCGGGGCCGAAATGCGCGCCGATATAGAGGCCGGTAGCGATCGCCAGCACCAGAAGCCCGGCCGCGAACAGCAGGATGCGCACCCACAAATCCTGCCCCGTCGGGATCAGCCAGAGGCCGACATCCGCCGCCGGCCCGACGAGCAGGGCGTTCAGCACGGTGCCCACGCCCGGCTTCTGGCGCAGCGGGATCCAGAGCAGCAGCACGACGCCGCTGATCAGGATGGTGACCAACCCAAAACCGAGGCCGGTGCGGCCGGATATGCCCTGGGTGAGGACGTCCCACGGGGCCACGCCGATCTCGCCGCGCACAATCAGCGCGATCCCCAAGCCGTAGAGGAAGAGGCCGATGAGGAGCTGGACGAGGCGACGGGTCATGGAAGTCCATCCAATTGCACTATCGGCCCGTTATCAAGTTGCCAGGCCGACCCGGCCCGGCGTCGCGGATGCCGCCTTCCGCGCCGCCGGCGACCTGTCGGGCCGGCCGCTCGTGCGCAGACCGTGCCTAGTCGTCGAGAACGAAGGTGACTTCGATCACGACGTCGTACGAGGTAATCTCACCGTCTGTCACCTCCACCTTCTGTTCCTTGACCCAGGCGCCGGAGACCCCGCGCAGGGTCTTGCTCGCCCGGGCGATGCCGACGGCGACGGCATCCTCGAAGGATCTGTCGGACCGGATGCTGAGTGTTGTTACGCGTGCCACAGACATAATTGCTCCTTGTCGTTCGGGTTGATGGTGCGTCTTGCGGCCGAGGGTACGCCCCTCCGCCTGCCTCGGCCCGACGGATGCCCCGGGCAGGGAAGTCTGCACACCCTGCAATGAGATACTGAACGGGTGCATTTTCTCGCTGTCTTGAGCATGAAGAACCGGGCGCTGATCGCGCTGATCACCATCGTCGTCGCCGTTTTCGGCAGCCTCGCCCTGACCAGCCTCAAGCAGGAGCTGATCCCTTCCTTGCAGCTGCCGCAACTGGTGGTCTCGACGAGCTACCCGGGCGCCTCGCCCGAGGTCGTCAACGACGACGTGTCGACGCCGATCGAGACGGCGATCCAGGGCATCCCCGGGCTCGAATCCACCTCGACGACCAGCAGCACCAACGCGTCGCTGGTCAGCGCCACGTTCACCTACGGCACCGACCTGGTCAAGGCCGAATCGCGCATCAGCCAGGCCATCAACCGCATCAAGTCGACCATGCCTGAGAACCTCGACCCGCAGGTGCTCTCCGGCAGCATCGACGACTTCCCGGTGCTCTCCCTCGCCGTGTCCGGCGGCGACCGCGACACCCTCGCCGACGACCTCAAGCGCAGCGTACTGGGCGACATCCGTGATGTGCAGGGCGTGCGCGAGGCAGCCCTGGTCGGCGACGTCGGCCGCCGCGTGACCATCACGCCGGATGCCGCGAAGCTGGCCGAACGCGGCCTGACCAGCCAGGGCATCCGCAGTGCGCTGGAACAGAACGGGTCGCTGATCCCGGCCGGTTCGCTGACCGAAGACGACACCACCCTCTCGGTGCAGACCGGCTCGAAGCTCGGCGAGGCCGAGGACATCGCGGCGCTTCCGATCCTCGCCCCGGTGCCCGGCGCGGGTCTGACCACCATCGGCGACGTCGCCAACGTCGCCCTCGGCGAGAACCCGGTCGCGAGCATCTCCCGTGTCGACGGGCAGCCGGCCCTGACCATCGCGGTCACCAAGGTGCCCGCAGCGAACACGGTCGACGTGTCCGGGGCCGTGCGCGCGATCCTGCCCCAGCTGGAGGCGGCGGTCCCCGGCGCGACCTTCACGGTCGTCTTCGACCAGGCTCCGTTCATCCAGGAATCGATCGACGCGCTCACCGAAGAGGGCCTGCTCGGACTGATCTTCGCCGTTCTCGTGATCCTCGTGTTCCTGCTCTCGGTGCGGGCGACCCTGGTCACGGCGATCTCGATCCCGACCTCGGTGCTGATCACCTTCATCGGCCTGCAGGGCGTGGGCTATTCGCTGAACATCCTCACCCTCGGCGCCCTCACCATCGCGATCGGGCGCGTCGTAGACGACTCCATCGTGGTGATCGAGAACATCACCCGCAACCTGGTCGAGGGCGCCGACCGCGCCGCGACCATCGTGCGCGCGGTGCGCGAGGTGGCCGGGGCGATCACGGCATCCACCATCACCACCGTCACCGTGTTCCTGCCGATCGCGTTCGTCGGCGGCTCGACCGGGGAACTGTTCCGGCCGTTCGCGCTAACCGTCTCGATCGCCCTGCTCGCGTCGCTGCTGGTGTCTCTGACCATCGTGCCCGTGCTCGCATACTGGTTCCTGCGGCCGGCCAGGGCGGTCGCGCCCGCCCCGGTGGTTGAGCTCGTCGAAACCCCCCTGGCCCTTACTGCGGAGGTCTCGACAGGCTCGCCCACCGTCAGCGTCGAGCCCACCACCTCGCGCCGCACCCGCCACAACGGCAGCGCGGACGCCCCACCCGAGGAGCGCCCGAGCCGCCTTCAGACCGGCTACCTCCCGGTCATCCGCTGGACCCTGAACCACGCCGTCGCGACACTCCTGGTCGCGGTGCTCGTTCTGGGCGGCACGGTGGCCCTGGTTCCCTATATGAAGATCAACTTCCTCGGCTCGACCGGGCAGACCACCTTCCAAGTCACCCAGACACTGCCGGTGGGCACCAGCCTCGCAGCTCAGGACGACGCCTCCACGGCCGCCGAGAAGTCCCTTCGCGGCACCGACGGCGTCGAAATCGTGCAGGTCTCCATCGGTGGCGGCAACGCCCTGGCCGCATTCGGCGGCGGCGTGTCGTCAAACACCGTGACCTACTCGATCACCACCGACGGGGAGGCCAACCCCGACGAGGTTCAGGATGTCGTGCGAGACCAGCTCACGGCCCTGAACGGAAGCGGAGAATTCTCGATCTCGTCCGGCGGAGGGTTCGGCGGGACATCCGATATCACCGTGGATGTGACCGCGGCCACGAACGCCGACCTGCAGAGGGCCACCGACGCGGTGCTCGCCTCCGTGGAGGACCTCGACGCGATCAAGGAGAGCTCAAGCAATCTGGCGGCCTCACGCCCCTACATCGCGGTGACCGTCGACCGGGATGCCGCGGGTGCCGTGGGCCTGAGCGAGCTCGCCCTGGGCGCACTGGTGTCGCAGGCCATGCAGCCGAGCGTGATCGGATCCATCGTGATCGACGAGACGACCCTATCGGTCTACCTGCAGTCCGAGGCGCCGCCGACGACGACGGCCGAGCTCGCGGCCCTGAGTATCCCGACCCTGGCCGGACCGGTTGCCCTGGACACCCTGGCCACGGTCGAGCAGGTCGAGGGTCCGTCCACCCTCACCACGACGAAGGGGCTGCGCACGGCGACCGTGTCCGCCACCCCCAGCATCGACGACCTGGGTGCGGCCAACGCGCAGATGACGGCAGCCCTGGCCGACACCGCTTTGCCGGAGGGCGCGACGGCGACCCTCGGCGGGGTCACCGCCGACCAGACCGAGGCGTTCGCGCAGCTCGGGCTCGCGCTGCTGATCGCCATCCTGATCGTCTACATCGTGATGGTGGCGACCTTCCGGTCGCTGCTGCAGCCACTGCTGCTGCTGGTGTCGGTGCCGTTCGCGGCGACCGGCGCGATCGCCCTGCAGGTGATCACCGGCATCCCGCTGGGTGTGCCCTCGCTGATCGGCGTGCTGATGCTGATCGGCATCGTCGTGACCAACGCCATCGTGCTGATCGACCTGGTCAACCAGTACCGGCGTCGCGGGCAGTCGGTGCGGGAGGCGCTGGTCAACGGTGCGTCCCGTCGTCTGCGCCCGATCCTGATGACCGCGCTCGCCACGATATTCGCGCTGCTGCCGATGGCGGTCGGCCTCACCGGAACGGGTGGTTTCATCTCGCAGCCGCTGGCCCTCGTTGTCATCGGCGGGCTGGTCTCCTCGACCGTGCTGACCCTGGTGGTGCTGCCCGTGCTGTACTTCCTGGTCGAGGGCGGCCGGGAGCGCCGGGCCGAGCGGCGCGAGCTGCGCGCATCCGCCGGCGCCATCTCCGACGTGTCCCGTGCCTGACTTCTGCACAGTGTGAGCCGCGCGGCGAACGGCCGTATGTTTCCGCGCATCCGCCGGGCCGAGCGGCGCGCATTCGCCGGGGTTATGCACGCAACGCTGCGGCTAACTCAGGAAAACCTGCGTCGGCTGCAGCCCCTGCCCCCGGAATCAGGCAACGGATGCCGCGGCCTGCCCCGGATCTCCTGAGTTGGCCACCGTGCGGCCGAAGCCGGCCCGGCTCTAGAAGCTGACCGGGGCCGGGGCCAGCGGGCCGGTGCGCACGAGCACGGTGCTGTCGTCGTCACAGCCCTCGATCGGGTTCGGAGTGGCCACCCGGCTCGCGGTGTCCCAGCCGGGCAGCGTCACGTCGAGGGCGCCGACCGGCACGAGGGGACAGCCGTACGCGCCGGCTTGGCCGAGGTGCAGCAGGCTGTACGCGGATGTCCCGGGCGCCAACGCGAGGACCGCCACCGGGTACCAGCGTCCCGGCTCGGTGTCGGAAGCGGACCCGACCGGCACATTCGGGGCCGCGCCGACCAGAGTCGTCACCGGGTAGCCCTCGACCGTGCACGCCGCCGGGCCGGTGTTCGTGAGGCGCAGGTCCCAGTAGAAGTTGCCCATGCCGCTGTCCTGAGGCCTCGACTGCAGCGACAGCGCCAGTTGGTTCGAACCGCAGGTGCCGGCGGAGGCCGAATCGGCGGGAGCGGGTGTCGAGGACTGCGTGGCTGGGGAGGTCGGGGTCGAAGTTGCCGTCGGGGTCGAAGCTGCCGTCGGGGTCGAACCGGGCGGCGAAACATCGCCGGTCGGGGGTGAACCCGGCCCCGCGCATCCGGCCAGCACCAACGCCGCCGCGCACCCCAGTCCGACTGCCATTGACCGCCCTCGACCCCGCATCACCGTCATAGCCCCAGTTTCACACTGCCTGGGCGTTGTCGCCCAGGGACACGGGCGCGGGCCAAAGATGTGTAACATCCCCCGCGAAGCTGACCTAGACTCATTTCCAAAGGGGGGTCTGATGACCACGCAATTTCCGAAGTTCCTGGAGGCACGCTACCGGGTTAAGGACCTGATCGGCCGCGGCGGAATGGCCTCGGTCTACCGGGCCACCGACGAGCGTCTGGGTCGGGACGTGGCGATCAAGATCTTCGAACTTCGCGCCACCGACGTGCCCAATATTCAGCGCCAGCAAGCCGAGATCAACGTGCTGGCAAGCCTGAACCACCACAGCATTGTCACCCTGTTCGACGTCGGTGTGGACCGGACCGAGGCGGACCACCCGCAGATCTTCCTTGTGATGGAGCTCGTGGACGGCGTCAACCTGCGTCAGCGACTCGACCGGGATCCGATGTCGACGCGGCACATCGCCCAGATCGGTTACGACCTGGCGGAGGGGCTCGACTACATCCACGGGCGCGGCGTCATCCACCGTGATATCAAACCGGCGAACATCCTCCTCGCGGAATACAGCTCGGATTCCCGAGCGCGCGCGCGGCTGACCGATTTCGGCATCGCCCTGTTCCCGGACAGCGCGCGGGTGACCACCCAGGGGATGACGACGGGCACGGCCGCCTATCTCAGTCCGGAGCAGGCCCGGGGAGAGAACCTCGGCCCGGCGAGCGACATCTATGCGTTGGGGCTCGTGCTCCTGGAATGCTTCACCGGTGAGACGGCGTTCCCCGGGGAGCCGATCCCGTCGGCCCTGGCCAGACTCCAGCGCGACCCTGCCATCCCGCAGGAAATCGCCCCGGAGTGGCGGCACCTTCTGTCGACCATGCTGGCCCGCAAGCCGGAGCAGCGCCCGCCGACCGCGGAGGTGGTGCTCGCTCTGCACCAGGCTGTTATCGCGGAAACCGGCCGCCATCGTAGTGCCGTGGATCACCTCGTCAGCGACGAACCCGCACGGCTGCACGAGGTCGCGCGCCTCGACATTCTCGACACTCCCGCCGACGGCGCCTTCGACCGGATTGCCGCGCTCGCCGCCCGGTTGTGCGATGTGCCGATCGCGATCGTCAGTATCGTCGACACCGACCGTATCTGGTTCAAATCGCATCACGGCCTCGACCTCGAGGAGATCCCCCGCGATCCGGGCCTCTGTGCCTCGGCCATCATGTCCGAGGGACCCTGGGTGGTAGAGGATGCCCGCACCGACCCGCGCGCGCTCGCAAACCCACTCGTGGCCGAGGAATTCGGCCTGCAGTTTTATGCCGGAGTACCCCTGACGACCCGGAACGGTTACAACCTCGGCACCCTGTGCGTTATCGACTTCCGACCGCGCGCCATCACCGCGCCCGAGCTCCGCACCCTCACCGACCTTGCCGCTCTGGTGATGAGCGAACTCGAACTGCGGCTGGAAAGCCGGCGCGCCGCTCTTTCCTGAAGGAAAGCGGCCCCATGAGCGGTCAGGCGGTGTGGCCAGGCGCAGTGGTCACGCGGAGTCCTCGCTCAGCCGGCACCGACCTCGATGACGCTGACGCGCAGCCCGTCGAGAGCGGCGACCCGCAACTGGTAGTCCCCGGCCGAGACGGTGTCGCCCACCTGGGGCATGCGTCCGAGCCGGTAGGTCACGAAGCCGGCCGCGGTCTCATAGGGGCCGTCCTCGAGTTCGACTCCTGTGGCATCCGTGAAGTCTTCGATATTCAGGCCGCCATCCGCCAGCCGGGCCTGGCCGTTCTCGTCGGAGTGTCCCTCGGGCACAGGCAGGTCGTATTCGTCGTGGATCTCACCCACGAGCTCCTCAACGAGATCCTCGAGAGTCACGATACCGTCGGTGCCGCCGTATTCGTCGACGACGATCGCGATGTGCACGCCGGCACGGCGCAGCTGGGTCATGGCCGGCAGGATGCGATTGGTGCCGGGAAGGAAGACGATGGCCCGCACCACCTCGGCTACGGTCGTCGCGCCGGGGTGGGCGTCGGGGTCCAGGAGATCGCGCACGTGTACGAAGCCCAGCACCTCGTCGATTGAGCGGCCGATCACCGGGTAGCGCGAGTGCGGCAGCGACCGGATCTCCTCCAGGGCGGCGGGAATCGTCTGCGTGCCGACCAGGAAGTCGACGTCTCCGCGATGGCGCATCACCTCCTTGACCAGCCGGTTGGTGGCGTCGAGCACTTCACTCAGGATGTGCCGTTCCTCGACCTCGAGGCCCTCGTGTGCGTCGACGAGGTCGCGCAACTCCTCATCAGACACGAGCTCGCTCCGGGCGTGCGGGTCTCCGCCCAGGAGCCGCACAACGGCGTTCGTCGAGACGGACAGCAGCCAGATCACGGGGCGCATCAGGGTCGCGAAGACCTGGAGCGGTGGCGCGAGCGCGAGCGCGAAGCTGCTGGCCTTCTGCAGCGCGAATCGCTTCGGCACGAGTTCCCCCAACACCAGGGAGAGGTAGGCGACGAGGAGCGTCAGACCGACCAGGGCAAGCGTGTCCGCGGCGCCTTTCGACAGCCCGAGTACCACCAGCAGTGGGGCGAGGTCGGGCGCCAGCGTGGAGGCACCGTAGGCGGCGGACAGGAACCCGGCGACGGTGACGCCGATCTGCACGGCCGCCAGAAACCGGTTCGGGTCCCGGGCCAGGTGGGCGACCGTTTTGCCACGGGTGCTTTCGCGTTCCAGCGCGCGCAGCTGGCTCTCGCGCAGGGACACCAACGCCAACTCGGTCGCTGCGAACACGCCGCCTATGAGCACGAACAGCAGCACGAGCGCCAGGTTGAGCCAGGTATAAACGTCCATGCCGGTCATTCTAAAGCCGTTCGAGGACTCCACCCGGGCCGCGCCGCTGCGTCGGCTCCTCCTGCGTGTGGCTAACTCAGGAGATCCGGCGAGTCGGCTGCTGATCGCGTGGCGGTGCCGCGGAATTGCAGGGGGCGTGGTGACGAAGCCAGCCATTCTCCTGAGTTGGCCACGGGCGGGTGGGCTCCTGGCCGGCCGGCGAGGTGCCTGGACGTCGGCTGGCTGGCTGTCCGGCGACGGAGTGTCCTGGCCCGGGAGGTGGTCTTCGATGCCTCGCGTGCATAACTCCTGCGATTTCTCGGGACCGGCGCCGGACATCCTTGGAATTCCGGGGGTACCCGATGAGTGATTGAGCAATGTGCAGGAGTCATGCGCGACGGGGTGGGTTGGAGGATGACGGCGAGGGAGAGGGGACAGTGAGGGCGCGAGGCGGGAATCCCTCGGTCAGGCCGGGAGCGGTGATGGGCCGCGGCGGCCGGCCCGCACACCCTGCCGCCAGACCGCCCAGGTCAGCGGCACGCCTGGGCGGTAGGCGAGATGAGCGACGGATGGCGCGTCAAGCACCTGCAGGTCGGCCCGCCCGCCCACGCGCAGGGCTCCGACCGCGTCCGTTCCCGTGTCGCGGCCGAGAGCCCGGGCTCCGCCGCGGGTCGCCGCCCACACCGCCTCCTCGATCGTCAGACCCATTTGCAGCACCGCGGTGGCCACGCAGAACGCCATCGACGTCGTGTAGGAGCTGCCCGGATTGCAGTTGGTGGCCAGGGCGATGCTCGCGCCGGCGTCGAGCAGCCGCCGGGCCGGCGGGAACGGCTGCCGCGTGGAGAGGTCGCAGGCGGGCAGGAGGGTGGCCACGGTGGCTGAGGCGGCGAGGGCGTCGAGGTCCGCCGGCTCGAGGTGGTTGCAGTGGTCGACGCTCGCCGCGCCGAGCTCCACCGCGAGGCGCACCCCGCCGCTGAATCCCAGCTGGTTGCCGTGCAGGCGCAGGCCGAGGCCGGCGGCGCGGCCGGCCAGCAGCACCTCCCGGCTCTCCGCCACATCGAACGCCCCGACCTCGCAGAACACGTCGACGAACTGTGCGTGCGGAGCCACCAGGGCGAGCATCGGCCCGGTGACCAGGTCCAGGTAGTCGCGCCGGTCGATGCCCGGCGGCACGATATGCGCGCCGAGGAATGTGACGACATCGGCGACGGATGCCGCCACCCGAGCCGACCGCGCCTCGCTCGCCAGGTCGAGGCCGTAGCCGGTCTTGCTCTCGAGGAACGTGGTGCCCTGCGCCTCCGCCTCTCGCCGCAGCCGGGCCGCCGTGGCCGTGAGCTGCGCCTCGGTTGCGGCGCGAGTGGCAGCCACGGTGGTCAGGATTCCCCCCGCCGCGTAGGGCTGCCCGCCCATCCGGGCCTCGAATTCCGCGGCCCGGTCGCCCGCGAACACCAGGTGGGTGTGGCTGTCGACCCAGCCGGGCAGAGCGGCCCGGCCGCCGGCATCCGTGCGGACATCGGCCGCCGGTGCCGCGGACGCCGGTCCGATCCACGCGATGCGGCCGCCCTCGATCACGAGGGCGGCGTCGGCGAGGCGCGGGGCGCCGTCCGCCTGCGTGGTCAGTTCCCGGATACCGGTGATCAGCTCGGTCGGTTTGGGGGTCATGGTCGTTCTCCTGACGCGAGCGCGGCGGTGCCGTCGAGCGCGGCGAGGGCGTCGCGCAGCAGGATCTCGGGTCGCAGCTCGGGTCGCAGCTCGGGTTGCAACGTGCTCGACGGGCGCCCGCCAGGCCCGCCCGCGCCACCCACCAGCACCCCGGAGTCGGCGACGACGCGTCCGCCCACGATCACCCGGCGCACGTCGGCGGCCGTCGCGGTCAGCGGCAGCTGCTCCGGCAACGATCCGGCTGTGCGGATGCTGTCGCTCGCCACCTCCACGAGGTCGCACAGGTCACCGGGGATGAGGCGCTGCCGGCCGAGTCCGAGCGCGGCATAGCCGTGGTCCGAAGCGGCCACGAGCAGTTCGGCGGGCGTGAACCGGCCGCGCCGGCCCGATGCCAGGCGCTCGCCGGCCTCCAGGCCGCGCATCTCGAGCAGCGGGTCGATGACGGCGTTCTGGTCCGAGCCGAGGGCTATCCGCGCGCCGGCCCGCTGCAACGCCAGGGCCGGCCCGATCCCGTCGCCGAGGTCGGCTTCCGTGGTCGGGCAGATCACAACCGAGGCCCCGGATGTCCCGATCAGCGCCAAATCCTCGTCGGTGAGGTGCGTGGCGTGCACGACGCTCAGCCGCGGAGCGAGCGCCCCGATCCAGGCCAGCACCTCGGTTGGGGTCCGGCCGTAGGCGGCCCGGCAGTCCGCGTTCTCCTGAGGCTGCTCCGACAGGTGGATGTGCAGTGGAACGGCATCGGGCAGCCCGGCGAGCGCCTCCCGGATCGCGGTCGGGGACACCGCCCGCACCGAATGGATCGCGGCGCCCAGGGTGACGCGGGCATCCGTGCCGGCCTGGATGTCGGCCTGGCTGTCAGCAGGGGAGCCGTCGCCGTCATCGGCCGTGGCAGCACGGCCGAGCGCCGCGCGCAGCGAGTGCCACCGGGCCAGCCAGGCGGCCGCCGATCCGTCGCCGAAGGCGCGCTGCGCGGGGGTGAGGGGCATCCCGATCCCGCCGTCGAGGTAGAGCGTGTCGAGCAGCACCAGACGGATGCCCACCTCCCGTGCCGCGGCCGCCAACGCCAGTTCCATGGCGTGTTCGGCGGGGTATCGGGAGCCGCCCGGCCGGTGATGCAGATAGTGGAACTCGCCGACTGCCGTGAAACCGGAGGCCAGCATCTCGGCGAACACCGCCCGTGCCAGCAGGAAGTACCGCTTCGGGTCGAGGCCGGCGGCCACCTGGTACATGGCCTCCCGCCACTGCCAGAAGTCGCCGCCGGCGTCGTGGGTGCGGCCCCGCAATGCCCGGTGGAAGGCGTGCGAGTGCGCGTTGGCCAGCCCCGGCAGCACGGTGCCGAGCCGCACGTCACCGGGCCGCGGCTCGGAGCGCGGTGTGACAGCCTGAAGGCGCCCGTCCGTGCCCACCTCCAGCCGCACGCCGGGCAGGGCAGCCCCGTCGACCAGCGCCAGCTCGCACCAGTAGGTGGCCACCGGTGTCCCCGACTGTCCAGCCCCAGCCTCGACCCCGCGCGCGCTCACAGCAGGCTCCGCAGCAGGGTCTCCAGGGCGTCGATCCCGGCGACGCAGTCGCCCACCTCGGCGAATTCCTCGGGGGAGTGCGAGACGCCGGTGGGATTTCGCACGAAGAGCATGGCGCTCGGCACGCTCGCTGCGAGCACGCCTGCATCGTGCCCGGCGCCCGTCGGCAGGGCCGGAACAAGGGCGTCACCGCCGAGCACCGACCGGAATCGTCCCACGAGCTCGGGGTCGAACGTCACCGTTCCGGTCCAGGACTCCTCGGTGACGGCCACGGAGCATCCGTTCATCAGGGCGGCCTCGCCGACGGCCGCCTCGATTGCGGCGACCAGGTCGCGGGTCTCGGCGTCGGTGGGCGCGCGGGCGTCGAGCCAGGCGTGCACGGATGACGCGATCACGTTGGTCCCGCCCGGCACCACCTCCAAACGGCCGACCGTGGCGCGCGCGCCGGGGTGGAACCCGGCGGCATCCTGCACGGCGACGATCGCGCGGGCAGCGGCCACGAGCGGGTCGCGGCGGTCTTCCATCGGGGTGGCGCCGGCGTGGTTGCCCTGGCCGGTCACGGTGAGGCGCCAGCGCCCGTGCGCGAGGATCGACGACGCCACCGCCACGGGCCGGCCGAGGTCGACCAGGCCGCGGCCCTGCTCCACGTGCAGCTCGATGAAGAGGCCGATTCGGGCCAGGGCGTCCCGGTCGGCGCCGAGGTGCGCAGGGTCGAGCCCGGCGCGGCGGGCAGCCTGGGCCAGGGTGATCCCGTCGGCGTCGATGAGTGCGCGGGCCCGGTCGGCGTCGATGCCGCCGGTCAGCAGCCGGGAGCCCAGGCAGGCGATCCCGAATCGGGAGCCCTCCTCCTCGGCGCAGACGAGCACAGCGCAGGGGCGGGACGGCGTGAACCCGGATGCCCGCAGCCGCGCCACGGCCTCGAGCGCACTGACCACGCCGAGGGGGCCGTCATAGGCGCCGCCGCCGGGAACGGAATCCAGGTGGCTGCCCGTGACCACGGCATCCGGCCCCGGCTCTCCCCACCAGGCCCAGAGGTTGCCGTTACGGTCGGTCTCGACGCTGAGCCCGAGGCGCTCGGCGCGCAGGGCGAACCAGGTCCGCAGCTCGAGGTCGGCACCCTGCCAGAGGTGCCGGGAGTAGCCGCCGCGGCGGGAGTCCCGCCCGGTGTCGGCGATCTCGGCGAGTCCGGCGAGCATTCCGTGGGCGAGCTCGCTCATGCGCACACCCCACTCACTCCGACTCCCACATCGGCACGCGCAGGCCGCGCTCCCGGGCCACCTCCTCGGCCCGCTGATACCCGGCGTCGACGTGCCGCATCACGCCGGTGCCGGGGTCGTTGGTGAGCACCCGGGCGATCTTCTCGGCGGCCAGGGGGGTGCCGTCGGCCACGATCACCTGGCCGGCGTGGATGCTGCGGCCGATCCCGACGCCGCCGCCGTGGTGGATCGACACCCAGGTGGCGCCCGACGCCGTGTTCAGCAGCGCGTTCAGCAGCGGCCAGTCGGCGATCGCATCCGACCCGTCCAGCATGGCCTCGGTCTCCCGGTAGGGCGAGGCGACCGAGCCGGAGTCGAGGTGGTCGCGGCCGATCACGATCGGCGCGCTCAGCTCGCCCGACGCCACCATCTCGTTGAACTTCAGGCCGGCCCGGTGCCGTTCCTGGTAGCCGAGCCAGCAGATCCGGGCGGGCAGGCCCTCGAAGTGCACGGTGTTCTGCGCCTTCGTGATCCAGCGGCGCAGGTGCTCGTCCTCGGGGAACAGCTCCACGATGGCCTGGTCGGTCGCCGCGATGTCGGCCGGGTCGCCCGAGAGCGCCACCCAGCGGAACGGGCCTTTGCCCTCGGCGAACAGCGGGCGGATATATGCGGGCACGAACCCGGGAAAATCGAACGCCCGCGCGCAGCCGCCGAGCTCCGCCTCCGCCCGGATCGAGTTGCCGTAGTCGAAGACCTCGGCACCGGCATCCTGGAAGCCCACCATCGCGGTGACCTGTTTGGCCATGGATGCCCGGGCGCGCTCGGTGAACTCCTCGGGCTTCGCGGCCGCGTAGTCATGCCACTCCTCCGCAGTGACACCCTCCGGCAGGTAGGCCAGCGGGTCGTGCGCGCTGGTCTGGTCGGTGACGATGTCGATCGGCACCCGCCGCTCCAGCAGCTCGGCGAACACGGTCGCCGCGTTGCCGACCACGCCCACGGAGAGGGCGCGCTTCTCGTTCTTCGCCGCGAGTACCCGGGCGATGGCGTCGTCGAGGGTGGGTGCCAGTTCGTCGAGATAGCCATGCTCGACCCGGCGCAGTAGCCGGGACTCGTCCACGTCGACGATCAGCACGGCGCCGCCGTTCATGGTCACGGCCAGCGGTTGCGCGCCGCCCATGCCGCCGGCCCCACCGGTGAGGGTGAGCGTGCCGGCCAGGGTGCCGCCACTGTGTTTGTGAGGCCCGCCCTCACGGGCGGCGATCTTCGCGGCCACGGCGGCGAAGGTCTCATATGTGCCCTGCAGGATGCCCTGGGTGCCGATGTAGATCCACGAACCCGCCGTCATCTGGCCGTACATCGTCAGGCCGAGGGCCTCGAGGCGGCGGAACTCCGGCCAGGTCGCCCAATCGCCGACCAGGTTGGAGTTGGCGATCAGCACCCGCGGCGCCCACTCGTGCGTGCGGAACACGCCGACCGGCTTGCCGGACTGCACCAGCAGCGTCTCGTCCTTTTCCAGCGTGGTGAGCGTGCGAACGATGGCGTCATAGGCCTCCCAGTTGCGGGCGGCCTTGCCCGTGCCGCCGTAGACCACCAGGTTCTCCGGGTGCTCGGCCACCTCGGGGTCGAGATTGTTCATCAGCATCCGCAGCGGGCCCTCGGTCTGCCAGCTCTTCGCGGTCAACTTGGTGCCGCGGGCGGCGCGCACGGGGCGGGATTCGGACATCACTGTCTCCTAGGGGGTTCGGGGGTTCGGGCGATTCGGGGTCGATCA
The DNA here is from genome assembly GCF_004403145.1 of Cryobacterium sp. TMT1-62. Taxonomy (NCBI): domain Bacteria; kingdom Bacillati; phylum Actinomycetota; class Actinomycetes; order Micrococcales; family Microbacteriaceae; genus Cryobacterium; species Cryobacterium sp. TMT1-62. The sequence continues at coordinate 26,079 of NZ_SOGZ01000048.1, forward strand.
GTCCGTAGGGAGGTTGGGGACGGCACGGCTGAGACCGGCGGACACGTGCCCGGCAGCCTGGGCCAGCAGCGGGCCGTAGCGACGGATGTCCGCGGTCTCCACCCGGTAGCTCGGGATGACCAGGCTCAGGGCGGCGATTGTTCTGGCCTCCGAACGGATCGGCGCGGCCAGGGCCGTGACATCCGTTTCGACGCCGCGTTCGACGACCACGTAGCCGGTCTCCGGGGTATGCCCGGTGAGCACTTGCCCGGCCGCGGAGCGTTCGAGCGGCACGGTGCGGCCGACCCAGCTCGTGTGCCGCACCGAGTGGGTGCCCTCGACGATGGCGATGTAGAGCCCGGTGGCGTTGTGGCCCACGACGCTGAGGTAGACGGACTCGCCGGTCTCGGCGACGAGCCGCTCCATGGCCGGGCGGGAGAGGGTGACCAGCGACTCGCTGCTGAGCGACTGCGCGCCGAGCTGGATGATGCGGCTGCCCGGCAGGTAGGCGCCGTCGTCGGTCTTGTGCACGAAGCCGCGGGTCTCGAGCGTGCGCAGCAGGCGCAGGGCGGTGCTCGGTGCGAGGGCGACGGCGCGTGAGCTCTCCGAGAGCGTGAGCCCGTCGGCGTCGCAGATCACGGCGAGCAGGTCGAGGGCTCGTTCCACGGTTCGGGTGGACGACTCGGCCATGGGTGCTCTCCCGGTTCTCGTGCGGATGCTGATGTCATCCAGTAAAACTCAAGTGCCACTCTATGGCAAGAGGCGGATGGGGGACCCGTTCCCATTCACCGGGTCCAGGGCATGACCGCGAACACCGCCCACGTCCTCGCCGACTCCTCCACCTCTCGCGAACTTGTCTACGCCGCGGCGGGGAGTCGACGAGGGATGCTGCTCAGCCGGTGGGGTCAGTGACCTCCGCCGAGGTTGCCGGCGAGGCGGGCGTGGATATTGGTGCTGGCATCGTTCATACCGACGATCACGGCGCGTTTGCCGAGACGTTCATATTTGTTCGTGATGGAGTCGAGGGCTGCGACGGTGGAGGCGTCCCAGATGTGGGAGGCGGCCATGTCGATGACGATGCGGTCCGGGTCTTCTGCGTACTCGAACTGGGTGGTGAGGTCGTTGCTTGACGCGAAAAAGAGCGCGCCGGTCACGGTGTAGTACGCAGTCGGGACAGACTCATCATTGGACAAGCTGCGTTCAACGTCTACGAGGTGCGCCACCCGGCGGGCGAAGGCGACCATTGCCACGAGAACCCCGACGACTACGCCGATGGCGAGGTTGTGGGTAATTACGACCACGGCGACTGTGGCGACCATGACCGTAGTTTCGCTTTTTGGCATCCTCTGAAGTGTGGACAGACGGATGCTGTGCCAGTCGAAGGTCAGCACCGAGACGATGATCATCACGGCCACCAGGGCGGCCATGGGGATGATGGCGACGACATCGCCGAGAGCGACGACCAGGATCAGCAGGAATACGCCGGCAAGGAACGTGGAGATGCGGGTTCGGGCGCCGGAGGCCTTCACATTGATCATGGTCTGGCCGATCATGGCGCACCCGCCCATGCCGCCGAAGAAGCCGGAGAGCATGTTGGAGACGCCTTGACCCCAGGTTTCGCGGGTCTTGTGGGAGTGGGTGTCGGTGACCTCGTCGACGAGTTTGGCCGTCATTAGGGACTCGAGGATGCCGACCATGGCCATGGCCAGCGCGTAGGGGGCGATGATCGTGAGCGTCTCTGCGTTGAGGGGAACGTTTGGGATGAAGAGTTCGGGGAGGCTCTTGGGCAGTTCGCCCTGGTCGCCGACGGTGGGCACGTTGATTGCGATGGTGACGGTTGCGATGGTCAGCACCACGATGGCGACCAACGGGGCGGGGATAATCTTGGTGAACCGGGGCATGACGACCATGATGATGATCCCGATCGCCACCAGCGGGTACACCATGAACGGCACCCCGAGCAAATGCGGCAACTGTGCGATGAAGATGAGGATGGCCAAGGAGTTCACGAATCCGACCATGACGCTGCGCGGGATGAAACGCATGAGCTTGGCCACGCCCAGCACGCCCAGGATCACCTGCAGGAGCCCGGCCAGGATGACCGTGGCGATGAAATAATCCATGCCGTACTCGCGTGCTACCGGGGCGATCACTAGGGCGATGGCTCCCGTTGCGGCGGTGATCATCGCGGGGCGGCCGCCGAGGAACGCAATGGATACGGCCATCACGAAGGACGAAAACAGTCCAACCCGTGGGTCGACGCCAGCGATGATGGAGAACGAGATCGCTTCCGGGATCAGCGCCATCGCGACGACGAGGCCGGCGAGAGCTTCTCGGGTGAGGAGCCGCGGAGTTCGAAGTGCTGTCATCACCGATGGCTCGGCTTTGTAACGGTCGGGCGTGGGGGATTTTTGAGCGAGTGCCATGGGGCCTCCAGGGACGGGGCTCGCGGTGGCGGGCCAGAATAGGGCGAAGGGGAAGGGGAAGGGGAAGGGGTGCGCCCGGTGCGCACAATCATCCGCCGATACGGCGAGGATGGATGGTGGGCTGTCACACAATGTCAGCCGACGATCACAACTCTACCCTAACGTTAGGGTTATGTTCGAGTCCACGCATGAGAGGTCCCGCCATGTCACCGACTGAGCCAACGGCAACTATGCATATCGGCGAACTGGCCGAACGCACCGGACTGTCATTGCGAACCATCCGCCACTACGACGAAATCGGTTTGCTCAGGGCCTCAGGCCGGACTGATGGCGGCTTCCGTCTCTACACGGACGAAGATCTGGCCCGGTTGATCCTGATCCGGCGCATGAAGCCGCTGGGCTTCTCGCTTGAAGAAATGATGTCGCTCCTCAAGACCATCGACACACTGGATGGCGCCATCGAGGGCGCCGACATTGCCGCCGTGAGGTCAGACTTGGAGTCCTTCATTGCACAGGCCGAGGAGCGGCGCCAGGGGCTGCGGGATCAGCTCGCAATGGCCGACGAATTCCTTGCTCTCCTGCGCCAGCAGTGAGCTAGTGCCCTGCGGTGGACTCAGGTGGCTGAAGGTTTAGAACAGCTCACTTCCGCGAATTCATGGGACTCTGAGTAGTGTGACCCGCTGTCGCCCTGACGACCGCCGCTCGACCGAAAACGGCATCGCTGACGGTGACGACAGCTTTTTCGAAGAATGTCCTTGCCGTCGAATCCGCTGCAACATTTGAAGCCCGCGGACTCGGCAAGGCCGTGTTGTCCGTGAGCCTAAGCGTCTCTGACGACGAGCGGCTCAATGAAGTGCCGGGCGAGTGAGCCCCGCCGATCGAGATCGATGCCCCTCTGGCGCTGGAGCCGGGCACACTCACGATCCCGTTCGACACGGCGGACCTGGCCAGGCATTGTTCTGTCCGGGCGCGAGGTGGAAGCTGACACGTTGTCTTCATGGGTACGGGAACAGTTAGCCGCATTGGTCTGAACTCAGGTGGGACACCATGAGCGCCAGCCGCGTGCGCAGCGTCATCTACGGCGAAGCGTTGAAAGCTTTCCTCTATCGGCGCGAGGTCTCAGTCAAGCAACTCTCCGAACTCGTGCGGACGGCTCTGGCTGTCTGAAGAATTCAGCTGCGCGAGTCCGAGCGTTCGATCAGTCGACGTTGCCTGAACGAGCAGCCACACCCACGCCGAAACCCACGGCCTTGACCCAGCCAGTGTGCTGCGGGACTCGTGGAACGAACGAGAACGCGGCACCGCCGACGACGTCGGCCCCGTCTTCTCCCGCCGAATGGAACGACGTATCGAAACGGCCCCCGCCAACCTGGCGCCAGCAGTGGCCGGGCGTCCGCCGCAGTCGACGTGTTCCGCGACCGGTACGATATGGACCCGGCACAGACCGAGGCCATTCCCGCGGCGTACCGTGAGCGCGCGGTTGGTGCCGAACTCGCGGCGCGCGTAGCTACCCTGCAGAAGAAGCAGGCTCAGAGCACCCCGCCGAACGCTCGCGAAACCGGCCGGCATAGGCCGGACACCGCACTCGACGTGATGCGCGCCGCGAACCGGATTACGGCAGGTAAGCAGCGTAAAGCGCAACGCGCCGCCGGCCTCACCGTAATGCCGCTGCAGGCCACGCGCGGAGACCAGACGACATATTCCGATGACCAGCGTACCCGCGATGACGGCCGCGAACGGTAGAAAATCCGACGCCTCAATGCCGTCGAGCAAGGAAGTCCCGAGCCTCATTTGATCGATTTTCGAAACGACGCGAATTTGAAACTGCTGATCCTTGAGCACCCGGGCGATCGGGCAATCGCGCGACTTTCAGACCGCCCCGCGGTCCGTTCGGAGACATCCCGACCGAGAGCACCCGCCGACAGGAGTGGGTGCGCCTTGCCGCCGAAGTCGACGTGTTCCGTGACCGGTACAAGGTTGAACCGACCCAAACCCAGGCCATCCCTGATGGCGTACCATGAGCGCAGCGTTGGCGCGGAGCTCGCGGTACGAGTGGCGGACCTGCAAGAGAAGCAGGCTCAGAGCGCGCCGCCGAGCAAGTGCGGGGCCGGCCAGCAGATGCCGGCTACCGCGCTCGACGAGGTGCGCGATGCGCGCTGCCGGCCTGACCGTAAAGGCCCGCCCGGCTACCCGCGGCGACGAGTCGAAATCGACCGACGACCCTCGTACCCGTGCCGCCGGCCTCGAACGGTAAGACCGGCGAAACCTCCGCCAAGCTGAGGCGGGAGTCCCGTGTTCGCCCCGGAGCTACAGTCCTTGCGCCAGCCGGTAGTATGCCTGGTTCCATCGCACCTCACGGCCGAAGTCACGCAGTGTTGTGGACTGGTCGATCAGGAGGAGTTCGGTGTGAGCCATCTCGGCGTAGTCCTGGAAGACCTCGATGCCGACGGCAGTCGACATGACCGTGTGGTGGGCGGCGCCGGCGGTGAGCCAGGCGGCGGCGGAGGTGGCGAAGTCGGGCGCGGGGCGCCAGACGGCGCGGCCGACCGGGAGCTTCGGGAGTGCCTCGGTGGGCTCGACGACCTCGACCACGTTGGCGATGAGTCGGAACCGCTCGCGCATGTCACTCATCGCGACCACGACGGCGGGGCCGGGGGCGGCGTTGAAGACCAGGCGCACGGGGTCTTCGCGGTCGCCGATTCCGAGCGGGTGGATTTCGAGTGTGGGCTTCTCGGTTGAGAGCGCCGGGTTTACTTCGAGCATGTGGGCACCGAGGATCAGTTCGTCCCCGGGGGTGAGGTCATAGGTGTAGTCCTCCATCAGGCTCGCACCGCCGGGCAGGCCGGCGCCCATCACGTTGGCCACGCGCACGAGGATGGCCGTCTTCCAGTCGCCCTCCCCGGCGAAGCCGTAGCCCTGTTCCATCAGCCGCTGCACGGCGAGGCCCGGCAGCTGGCGGAGCGCGCCGAGGTCTTCGAAGCTAGTGGTAAAGGCGCTGAAGCCGCCGGCCTCGAGGAAGGACTTGAGTCCGATCTCGATCGCGGCACCGTATCGGAGCGACTCGTGGCGTTCGCCGCCCACGCGCAATTCGGGGGCCACGTCGTAGAGGTCTTCGTACTCCGCGACCAGAGCGGTGATCTCGGCATCCGTCGCCGCGTGCACGGCCTCGGCGAGTTCGTTGACCGGCCAGGTGTTCACCTGCACCCCGAAGCGCAGTTCGGCCTCGGTCTTGTCGCCCTCGGTGACGGCGACGTAGCGCATGTTGTCGCCGAAGCGGGCGAGCTTCATGCTGCGGGACGCGGCCCAACCGGCGGCCGCGCGGGTCCAGGTGCCGATCTGGTTTGTCACGGCCGGGTTGGAGACGTGGCCGACGACAGTCTTGCGGGACACGCCGAGACGGGTCTGGATGTAGCCGAACTCACGGTCGCCGTGCGCGGCCTGGTTGAGGTTCATGAAGTCGAAGTCGATCTCGCTCCAGGGCAGTTCGACGTTGGCTTGGGTGTGCAGGTGCAGCAGCGGCTTGGTCAGGGCGTCGAGCCCGGAGATCCACATCTTCGCGGGTGAGAAGGTGTGCATCCACGCGATCAGGCCGATCACCCGGTCATCCGAGTTCGCGTCGAGCGCCGCGCGGCGAATCGAGTCCGAGTCGGTGAGCACGGGCTTCCAGACGATTTTCACCGGGATGTCGCTGCTTGCGCCGAGCGCGTCGGCGATGGTCCTGGACTGCTCGGCGACCTGACGCAGGGTCTCCTGGCCGTAGAGGTTCTGGCTTCCGGTGAGGAACCAGACTTCGTAGTGATCGAGGGTGGTGGTGAGTGTTGGCATTAGCGCAGTGCTCCTTGCGGTGCTTGTCCGTAGACGTTCTGATAGCGGTTGAAGAGGGAGTCGATCGCGGCTTGCGGGATCGGGATGAGGTCTCCGCCCTGGCGGGCGAGGTGCACGGTGCGGGCGACGTCCTCGACCATCACGGCGGCCTTGACGGCGTCGCGGGCGTCCTTGCCGATCGTGAACGGGCCGTGGTTCTGCATCAGCACCGCGCGGGACCGGTGGCCGGTGAGGGCGTCGACGATGCCGCGGCCGATGGTGTCGTCACCGATGATAGCGAACCGGCCGACGGGCACGGGGCCGCCGAATTCGTCGGCCATCGCCGTGATCACGCACGGGATCTCTTCCCCGCGGGCGGCCCATGCGGTGGCGTAAGTGGAGTGCGTGTGCACGACTCCGCCCACCTCCGGTATGTTGCGATAGACGTAGGCGTGCGCGGCGGTGTCGCTCGATGGCGACCGGTCGGAACCGGGGGAGCCGGGAATGACGGCGCCCGCGAGGTCACACAGGATCATGTTCTCGGGCGTGAGGTCGGCGTAGTCGACGCCGCTGGGCTTGATCACGAAGAGGTCGGCGCCGGGCACCCGGCCGGAGACGTTGCCGCCGGTCCAGACCACGAGCCCGTAGCGGGTGAGCTCGCCGTGTAGGCGGGCGACGTCCTCACGGACACGAATGACAGCGGCGTCGACGGTGGGGCCGAAGCGGCTCATGCCGGCACCGCCGCCGAGTGCAGCGATGCACCCGCCTCGCGCTTCAGCGCCTTCAGTCGGTGCATGACGTCGTTCGCGCCCCGACCGAAGTAGTCGTGCAGGAGCGTGTACTCGGCGAACAGTTGGTCGTAGGCCGACGCAGACTCATCGTTGGGTGTGTACACGTTCTTGTTGAGCTTGCCCATGGCCTGGCCGGCCGCGCGCACATCGGGGTACGCGCCGGCGGCGACCGCCGCGTGGATGGCCGAGCCGAGCGCGGGCCCCTGCTCGCTGTCGATCGTTGAGATCGGCATCCGCAGAATATTGCTGTAGGTCTGCATCAGGAAGGCATTCTTGAGTAGCCCGCCGGCCACGATGAACTCGGTCACCGGCACGCCGCTCGCGTTGAAGGTCTCGACGATCGTGCGCGCGCCGAATGCGGTGGCCTCGAGCAGGGCCCGGTATATCTCCTCGGGCCGGGTGGTGAGGGTCGTGCCCAGCACGAGGCCGGAGAGTTCATGGTCGACGAGCACTGAGCGGTTGCCGCTGTGCCAGTCGAGGGCGATCAGCCCGTGCCCGCCGACGGGCTGGTCCTTGATCAGCTCGGTGAGGTGCTGGTGCACGCTCAGGCCCGCCGCCTCCGCCGCGGCGAAGTAGCGGGCGGGGACCTGGTTGTTGACGTACCAGGCGAAGATGTCGCCCACGCCGGACTGCCCGGCCTCGTAGCCGTAGAGTCCGGAGACGATGCCGCCGTCGACGACCCCGCACATGCCGGGAACCTCCGCGAGCCGGTCCGAGTTCATCACGTGGCAGGTCGAGGTGCCCATGATGGCCACCATCTGGCCCGGCAGCACGGCCTGGGCGGCCGGGCCGGTGACGTGAGCGTCGACGTTGCCGACCGCCACGGCGATGCCCTCCGGCAGTCCGGTCCAGGCGGCGGCCTCCGCGGAAAGAGTGCCGGCGGATGCGCCCAACTGCCCGATCTCATGAGCCACCTTGTCGACGGCGAACCGCGCGAAGCCGGGATTGAGAGCGGCAAGGAAATCCTCGCCGGGGTAAGCGCCGTCCTGCAGGATGCCCTTGTAGCCGGCGGTGCAGGCGTTGCGCACATAGTGGCCGGTCAACTGCCAGACGATCCAGTCTGCCGCCTCGACCCAATGGTCCATCCGGGCGTAAAGTTCCGGGTCTTCCTCCAGCAGCTGGAGGCCCTTCGCGAACTCCCATTCGCTGGAAATCAGGCCACCATAGCGTGGCAGCCAACTCTCGCCGCGCTCGGCCGCGAGCTGGTTGATCCGGTCGGCCTGGGGCTGTGCCGCGTGGTGTCTCCATAGCTTGACGTAGGCGTGCGGGTGCCCGGCGTACTCCGGCAGCTCGTTCAGCGGGGTGCCGTCGGCGACGACGGGAACCATGGTGCAGGCGGTGAAGTCGGTGCCGATGCCGATGACGCGGGCCGGGTCGATGCCCGCGTTGGCGATGGCGGCCGGCACGGCGCTCTTCAGCACGGCGACGTAGTCCTGCGGAACCTGCAACGCCCACTCCGGCGGCAGCGTCGCGCCCGTGGCAGCAAGGGTGGTGTCCATGACTGCGTGGGGATAGTCGAGCACGGCCGAGCCGAGTTCGGCGCCGTCAGAGACTCGCACGACGACCGCCCGGCCGGAAAGGGTGCCGTAGTCAACACCGATGACGTAGGACTCGGGGCTGGCTGGTGTCTGCGCATCTGGTTGTGCTGCGGTCTCACTCATGAATCGACTCCCTTGCCGGAACGCGGATACAGAACGTCAACTTCGTCTGAGATTCACCGTCGATAACTGTTGGCGTTAGTGAATGTTAGCGCACTATCAAGTGCTGTCAATCGATGATGGGCGCCCTGTCTGGTTGACAAGTCTGCCATTGACGGGGCTGATATCCGCTCCCTTCAGGCCTTTATGACACCAGGCATGGTGCGCTAACATGTCTGAATCGGGGATTTTCTTTTCGGGAGGGGGTGCGCATGGGCAGGGAACCTCGACCGGGCGGCCGCAGCGTGCGCATGATCGACGTGGCGAAACTCGCCGGAGTGTCGCAACAGACTGTGTCTCGCGTCGTCAATGAACACAACAATGTCAGTCCGGACGTGCGCGAACGGGTCGAACGGGCCATCACGCAGTTGCGCTACAACCGCAATTCCGCCGCACGCGCCCTCGCCACGAACCGGTCCATGAACCTGGGCGTGGTCTCCTACTCCCTCCCGGTGCACGGTTCAGCCCTGGTCCTCTTCGGGATTGCCGAGGAGGCGCGGCGCAACGGCTACGCCACGAGCCTGGTGAGCATTCCCCAGGTCGATTCGGCCGACATTCGTGCCGCGCTGGACACGCTCGTCGCGGACGCGGTGGATGGGATCATCGTGCTCGCCCCCATGACGGCAGCCGTCGAGGTGCTGCGGGCACTGGACCCCGACGTTGCGATCGTGCGGTTCGAACAGGGCTCACCGGCAAGCTCGACGGCCGTGTCGATGGACGATGTGCTCGGCGCGCGACTGGCAACCCGGCACCTGATCGGGCTGGGTCACGAAACCGTTTGGCACGTGGGAGGCCCACCCGGCTGGATGGCCTCGGAGGCGCGGCGTGCTGGGTGGCTGTCCGAACTCGCTGCGCACCACCGCACGGTCAATCCCGAGTTTCGTACCGACGACTGGACGGCCGATTCCGGCTACCGGGCAGGCTTGGAGATCGCCGATGATTCCTCTATCACCGCGGTTCTGGTGGCCAACGACTCGATGGCCCTCGGCGTGATCAAAGCGCTTTACGAGCGGGGCGTCCAGGTACCCGGCGATGTGAGCGTTGTCGGCTTCGACGACATGAGCGAGGCCCGCTACTTCCAGCCGAGCCTCACGACCGTCCGCCTCGACTTCAACGAGGTCGGCCGGCTGGCGGTTGAGCGGGTGCTTCGCCTGATGGGCGGCGAGCCCGCGGAGCTGATCCCCGTCATTCAACCCGAGCTGATGGTTCGGGGGAGCACTGCGACCCCGCACCCCTGACCTGACCGTGCGGGCGGTAGATGCAACGTTGTAAAATGTGGTCGGATGTCGACGCATTCGTCAATCGCACACTTAAGGAGTCCTCATGGCGGCAACGCTGCACGACGTTGCGAGGATCGCCGGGGTCTCTATCAAGACGGTCTCCAATGTCATCAACGACTACCCACACATCCGGCCGTCGACCAAGCAGCGCGTCGTTGAGGCGATTGCGGAACTCGACTATCAGCCCAACCTGTCGGCCCGCAGTCTGCGCTCCGGGCGCACGGGTGTGATCGGGCTCGCCGTGCCGGAGCTGTCGCTCAGCTACTTCGCGGAACTCGCGGACGCCGTGATCCGCTCCGCCGAGCGCCACCACATGACCGTGCTGATCGAACAGACCGGTGGCGACCGCCGACGGGAGATCGAGCTGCTCTCCAGCCCGCGCCGACAGATGACCGACGGCCTGCTCTTCAGCGCCCTCGGCATGGACAGCGACGACTCCGAGTACCTGCGGGTGGGCTATCCGCTCGTGCTGCTGGGTGAGCGCATCTTCGGTGGCCCGACGGATCACGTCACGATGCGCAACGTGGACGCCGCGAGGGCCGCGACCGAACACCTGATCAGTCAGGGGCGCCGGCGCATCGCCATTATTGGCGCGCACGAGGGGGAAATCATCGGATCGGCCGGTCTGCGTCTTCGGGGCTACCGCGAGGCACTTGAGGCTGCCGGCATCCCGTTCGACCCTGCCCTGGTCGGATATACGACGCTGTGGCACCGATCGAACGGCGCGTCCGCGATGCGCGACCTCCTCGCGTCGGGGGTGCGATTCGATGCCGTCTTCGGGCTCAACGACACCCTGACCCTCGGCGCCATGCGGGTGATGCAGGAGGCAGGTCTGCGCATCCCGGAGGATGTCTCGACGATTGGCTTCGACGACCTCGACGAGGCCCAGTACAGCCTGCCGACCCTCTCCACCGTCGATCCCGGCCGGGAGGAGATTGCCGAGACCGCCGTGCGAATCCTGCTCGAACGCATCGCGGAGACGAACCCGGCCGCCCCGCCCCGGGAGGTGCTGGCCGATTTCCGCGTGGTTGAACGTGAGTCCACGGTGTCCCTCACCGCTTGACCGCCTGTACTCGGAGAAATCTCGGCAATTCGCTTGACAGCAAGCCTCTGGACTCGCAATGATAAATTTACAACGTTTACCTACAACGTTGTAAATTTGCCAGCAACGGCCCGCGCCCCCCGCTGGTGTCTCGGATTGACCGCACCAACTCCTGCACCACTCAGCCGCCTCGCGCGCTGATCACAGTACGAACAACGGTGTTCCACCACCGTGAGAGGAAACCAAAAAACATGAAGGTCAAGTTCATGGCCGCGATCGGCGTCATCGCCGTCGCCGCCGCCGCACTCACCGGATGCTCCGCCGATGGCGCCGCATCGAAGTCGAAGCCGGAAGCCTCCTGCACGAACAAGATCGTGAATAAGGAAGCACCCCAGGTCACGGTCTGGGCCTGGTACCCCGCGTTCGAAGAGGTCGTAGACGTGTTCAACACCAGCCACGACGACGTGCAGGTCTGCTGGACGAACGCCGGCCAGGGCAACGATGAATACACCAAGTTCTCCACCTCGATCGAGTCGAAGTCCGGCGCCCCGGACGTCATCATGCTTGAGTCCGAGGTGCTCTCGAGTTTTACCATCCGCGATGCCCTCGTCGACCTCACGGAATACGGCGCCAACGACGTGAAGGACAAGTACACCGAGGGCTCCTGGAAGGACGCGTCGAGCGGCGACGCCGTCTATGCCATCCCGGTCGACGGCGGCCCGATGGGAATGCTCTACCGACAGGATCTTTTCGACCAGTACGGTATTCCCGTTCCCACCACCTGGGCCGAGTTCGCGACCGCGGCGCAGGCCCTCAAGACCGCCGGCTCCGATGGCGTGCTCGTCAACTTCCCCACCAACGGCCGGGCCTTCAACCAGGCTCTCTTCGCCCAGGCCGGATCTGTGCCGTTCACCTACGACTCGACTAGCCCGATCGACATTGGCATCGCCGTTGACGACCAGGGATCGAAGGACGTGCTGAACTACTGGAACGACCTCGTACAGAAGGGTCTTGTCACAACCGACGACGCCTTCACCGCCGACTACAACACCAGCCTGGTCGACGGCACCTACGCCGTCTACCTCGCCGCGGCGTGGGGACCCGGCTATCTGCAGGGGCTCTCCGACGCCGACACGGGGGCCGTCTGGCGCGTCGCCCCGCTGCCGCAGTGGGACACGGCCAACCCTGTGCAGGTCAACTGGGGTGGTTCGACCTTCGCCGTGACCAGCCAGGCCACGGACAAGGAGCTCGCCGCCCAGGTAGCCATCGAGATCTTCGGCACAGACGAGGCGTGGAAGATCGGCGTCGAAAAGGGCGCACTGTTCCCCTCCTACACGCCGATGCTCGACTCCGAATACTTCGTCAACCTTGAGTACCCGTTCTTCGGTGGACAGCAGATCAACAAGGAGGTCTTCCTGACTGCAGCTGCCGGCTACGGCGGCGCGACGTTCAGCCCGTTCCAGAATTACGCCTACGACCAGCTCACCGAGGAGCTTTACTCCATGGTGCAGGGCGAACAGGACGGTTCGCAGGCGCTCGACGACCTGCAGGCCACCCTCGTGAAGTACGCGGCCGAGCAGGGGTTCACGGTCGCCAAGTAAGGCGGCTCACACCGCACCCGCTGTCGGCCGGTCGCACTGGCTGGCCGACAGCATCCCTCAGCCCATCTGGGCTTCGCTTGGAAAAAGGATGAATTCATGGCACTCACGCCTGCGGCCACCAAGGCGGCCCCGCCGCTGCCGGTTCGGAAGCCGCGAAGAAACAGCATCGATCTGATGGACCGCAAGCGCCAACGCTGGGGCTGGCTGTTCGTAGCCCCGTTCGGTATCGTCTTCCTCACCTTCCTGGTGGCACCGCTCGCTTACGCGTTCTGGATGAGCCTGCACACGAGCACCCTAGCCACCGGCACGACCTTCACCTGGTTCGCGAACTACGTGAAAGCCTTCACCGACCCGATCTTCCTCGGCGGACTCGGACGGGTCGGCCAGTTCGCGCTGATTATGATCCCCGCCCAGATGATCGTCGCCCTCGTGGCTGCGCTCGTGCTCGACAACCTCTCCACCGCCCTGTCGAAGTTTTCCCGACTGATGATCTTCGTGCCCTACGCCATCCCCGTCGTGATCGGGGCGTTGATGTGGGGCTTCCTCTACAGCCCCCGTTTCGGACCGGCCACCGATATCTTCGGCCTCGTCGGCCTCGCCGCGCCCGACTTCCTGTCCCAGGGCAGCATCTTCGCGAGCCTCGTCAACATCGTCACCTGGCAGTGGGCCGGCTACTACATGATCATCATCTACGCAGCCCTCCGCGGTATCGACCCGGCGATCTACGAAGCCGCCCGGCTGGACGGCGCGAATGGCCGGCAGATCGCCCTCCGAGTCAAGGTGCCGATGATCTCCTCCTCGATGGTGATGGTGCTGATCTTCTCCCTGATCGGCACCCTCCAGTTCTTCACCGAACCGCAGGTGCTGCGCGCCGTCGCCCAGGGTGCCATTCCTGTCTCCTACACACCGAACATGTACGCGTACTCGCTTGCCTTCTCCTACAGCCAGTTCAACTACGCCGCGGCGATCTCGTTCGCGCTCGGCATCGTGGTCTTCATCGGTTCCTATCTCTTCCTCTTCCTCACCCGCAAGCAGAGCGGACTCAAATAATGGCGATTCTCACGCCCCGGAGGGATGCCGCCGTGCAGCCCAGCCAGGTCGACTCAGGCTCCCTCATACGCCGCCGTAACACCACGCGCGACGGTGGCAGACGGATTGGGTCGCACGTCCTGTTGCTCATCCTCGTGATCTACTTCATCACCCCGTTGTGGTGGCTCGCCGTGGCCGCGACCAAGGACACCGCTGGGCTCTTCAGTGGTACTGGTGGGCCGCTCTGGTTCGATCAGAACTTCAACCTGTGGAACAACATCGCGGGGCTGTTCGAACACCAGGGCGGCATCTACTGGCGCTGGTTGGGCAACTCATTCTTCTACGCGTTCACCGGCGGAATCGGCGCCACCATCCTCGCGGTGCTCGCCGGCTACGGCTTCGCGAAGTACCGGTTCCGCGGGCGCAACGCCTTCTTCTCGCTGCTGCTGGGCGCCGTGATGGTGCCCATGACGGCGCTTGTGATCCCGACCTTCGTGCTGCTGAGCAACTTCGGCCTGGTCAACACGATCTGGGCCGTCATCCTGCCCTCGCTGCTGAGTCCTTTCGGCGTCTACCTGATGAGGGTTTACACGCAGGATGCCATTCCGGATGAACTGCTCGACGCCGCCCGCGTTGACGGAGCCGGCGAACTGCGCACCTTCTTCCAGGTGGCGCTGCCGCTGCTGCGGCCCGCCATCGTCACGGTACTGCTGCTCTCGGTGGTCGGTACCTGGAATAACTTCTTCCTGCCGCTGGCCGTGCTCAGCGATCCAAACCTGTTGCCTGTGACTGTCGGACTCAACAACTGGCAGGCGCTGTCCAACGCCGGAGCCGGCGGCGAACAGGTCTGGAACCTGATCGTCACGGGGGCCTTCGTCTCGGTGCTCCCGCTCATCATCGCGTTCCTCTCCCTACAGAAGTACTGGCAGGGTGGCCTCTCGCTCGGCGCACTCAAGTAGGCGGCGGCCCGGGCCCCGGACATCCGTCATTCGCACTCTCCCACGTCTTGACCAGCACGAAGAAAGAAACACCATGTCTACCGCCAGCCTCACCCTCGACCCGCACTTCACGGTCGGAGCCATCAACCGCCGCCTGTTCGGATCGTTCGTCGAACACCTCGGCCGGTGCGTCTACGACGGCATCTATGAACCCGGGCACGCCTCGGCCGACGCGGAAGGATTCCGCGAAGACGTGATCGACCTCGTCAAGGAACTCGGCGTGTCGGCGATCCGCTACCCGGGCGGCAACTTCGTTTCCGGCTTCCGCTGGGAGGACAGCGTGGGCCCGCGGGCTGCGCGGCCGACCCGGCTCGACCTGGCCTGGCATTCCACCGAGACCAACCAGATCGGCCTGCATGAGTTCTCGTCGTGGCTGGAGAAGGTCGGCAGCGAGCTCATGCTCGCCGTCAACCTCGGTACCCGGGGTGTGGCGGAAGCGCTTGACCTGCTCGAATACGCCAACCTCGGCAACGGCACGGACCTCGCCGAACGTCGGATCGCCAACGGGAAGCGGGATGCTTTCGGCGTGAAGATGTGGTGCCTCGGTAACGAGATGGACGGCCCGTGGCAGCTCGGCCACCGCTCGGCCGACGACTACGGCAAGATCGCCTCCCGCGCCGCGAAGGGGATGCGCCAGCTCGACCCATCGGTCGAACTGGTGGTCTGCGGCTCCTCAAGCGCGCAGATGCCGACCTTCGGCGAGTGGGAACGCGTTGTGCTCGGCCACACCTATGACGACGTCGATTACATCTCTTGCCACGCCTACTACGAGGAGAAGAACGGCGACCTCGACTCCTTCCTGGCCTCCGGCGTCAACATGGACCGTTTCATCGAATCGGTCGTCGCGACCGCCGACCACGTGAAGGCCGTTCGGGGGAGCGACAAGACCATCAACATCTCCTTCGACGAGTGGAACGTCTGGTATATCGACCGGTTCGAGGGCGTCGACAAGATCACCGGAATCGACAATTGGCCGGTCGCGCCGCGCCTGCTAGAGGACTCCTACACGGTGGCGGATGCCGTGGTGTTCGGCAGCCTGCTGATCTCACTGCTCAAGCATGCCGACCGCGTGACGAGCGCGTCGCTCGCGCAGCTCGTCAACGTGATCGCTCCGATCATGACCGAGCCGAACGGGCCGGCCTGGCGGCAGACGACCTTCTTCCCGTTCGCGGTCACCTCGCGGCTCGCCACAGGGGTCGCCCTCGAGGTCAAGCTCGAGGCAGAGCACTACGACACCGAGGTATACGGCACCGTGCCGCTCGTCGACGCGGTCGCGACCCACGACGCGGCGACCGGGGGGACATCCGTGTTCCTGGTGAACCGTTCGCAGATGGAGGACGCGACGATCACGATCGATGTCGCCGCGCTCGGGCCCGTGGGCATCGTCGAGGTGCAGACCCTAAGCGACACGGATGTCTACGCCGCGAACACGCTCGAGGCCCGCGACCGCGTCGGCCTGGCCACCAACGCGCCGGCGCTGTGCGCGAACGGAGTGGTCACGCTCACTCTTCCGCCGGTCTCCTGGACGGCCCTCGAACTGCGGGCGGAGTGACCGAGTCGTCATGAGCGAAGAGGGTGTGATGGCTGCGGCGCCTTCAGGGGCCCAGTACGAAATCACCGGCCACGGCTACCGTGCCGTCGTGACGGGGACCGGAGCCACCCTGCGAGTGCTGCAGTATGACTCACGGGACCTGATCGTCAGCTTTGCGGAGGATCAGCCGATGGTGAACTTCCGCGGGGTGCTCGCCGCGCCCTGGCCCAACCGGATCGCCGACGGGCGGTACCACCTCGACGGGGTGACCCAACAGCTGCCGATCAACGAGCCCTCGCGCGAGTGCGCCCTGCACGGGCTCGTCTACGACCGTGCCTGGCGACTAGTGCACCACAGTGACAGCGAGGTGGTGCTGGGCCTCCGGCTACCCGTCGGCGACGGCTACCCGTTCCAGCTCGACCTCCTAGCCCGCTACTGGCTCTCACCGGTTGGGCTCACGACGTCAATCGAGGCCACGAACGCCGGCACCGGCACGGCTCCATACGGAGTCTGCCCGCACCCCTACCTGCGCGCAGGCGACTCGCCGCTGCACACCTGGCAGCTCAGCCTGCCAGCCGAGCGATACTTGCGGGTCACACCCGACCGGTTGTTGCCCGACGGCCTCGCCGACGTCGTCGACGGCCCGTTCGACTTCCGCCAGCCGTGCCCGATCGGCTCTGTGCAGATCGACCACGCCTTCACCGGGCTCGTGCGCGACTCCGACGGCGTTGCCACCGTCGAGCTGCGCGATACCGACGGCAGCGGCGTGGCCATGAGTTGGGGAACGGACTGCCCCTGGCTACAGATCCACACCGCGGACTTGCCGACGCCGGGGATGAACCGGCTCGGCCTGGCCGTCGAGCCGATGACCTGCGCGCCGGACGCCTTCAATTCCGGGACCGACCTCATCTGGCTGTCGCCGGGCGCGTCCCACCGGGCGAGCTGGGTCATCGCCGCCCTGGCGTAGCGGCGGTTGGCAGGGAGGATACCCAAGGACCGACGCTGAACACTGCTGCGGCACTGCGCGCCACCTTAACCGGTTTCACGTCCGGAGCACAATCTTGACGACAATCCCCGAGTCCAAGGAGTTATGACATGACAACTACCCCCGCACAGCAACTGTGCGACGCCGGCGTTTCCATCTGACTGGACGATCTCTCCCGCGGCCGCCTCCGGACCGGCAGCCTCCGGAAGCTGATTGAGCAGAAAACCGTTACCGGTGTCACCACCAACCCCAGCATCTTCCATGCCGCCATCACATCGGGTACGGAATATGACGCGGCTATCTCGCAGAAGGCAGCAACTGGCACCAGCGTCGAGGACACCGTCTTCGAGCTCAGCACGGAAGCCGTTGCCAACGCCTGCGACGTCTTCCCCACCATTTATGATTCGACGCATGGGGTCGACGGCCGGGTGTCCATAGAGGCCGAACCCGACCTCGCGAGCTGCAAATACGCGAGCCGGGGAGTCCGAACGAAAAAGCCCCGGCATGTATCGCCAAGGACAGACGAGCATGAGTACCGGGGCTAATCGTTGGAGTGGGAGGACTCCGAGCCATAACGGCACCCGCGTGTCGCCCGTTGATCATTCCGCCGCGCCTAGTGACGGTAAGTTCGTGGCTTGGTCGCGGGTTTCGCACCGGTCAGCTCCGGCGGACCCACTGTTGTTGTGATGGGTCCCAGGCCCCGTCCTCGATTTCGGCGCTCAGGGCTGGCAGCAGCATCGCGTCGACCAGGGAGAGCGCATCTTCATGGTCGAGGAAGTCGCTCTGGCCCTGACCCCGTCGAGTGGACACCTCACAAGAGAGAATGTTCACTTTGGCAAGATCACGTCGGGACTTCACCCCTGAGTACAAAGACGAGGCCGTGAAGCTGGTTTTAACCACCGGCAGGGCTGTCCCAACTGTCGCCCGCGAGCTCGGAGTCAACGAGGCCACTCTGGGCCGCTGGGTGAGCGCGTTCAAGGCTCGGAACGAGACTGGGCAGACCGAGGTGACGGGGTTTGAACGAGCCGAGTTGCTGCGGCTACGCAAGGAAAACGCGGACCTGAAGATGGACAGGGCGTTCTTGAAAAAAGCGTCCATCTTCTTCGCCCAGGAAGCATCGGATACGAGCGTCTTGCGTTCGAACTGATGCTGGCGGAGAAGACCAACTTCACCATCACCCGCATGGTCCGCCTCCTCGAGATCTCCCGCTGGGGCTACTACGCCTGGATCGGCGGAGCGCCGTCGCCGGCGTCGATTCGCCGGGTGCACATCGAGCAGAAAGTCTCCTGCTTCCACGGCGATTCCGACGAGGTCTACGGCGCCCCCGGGATCCTGGCCGATCTACGTGCGGACGGGGAGATCATCTCCCGCAAAACCGTCGCCGCGACCATGCGCCGCCTGGGATTGGCGGGCATCTGTCCGAAGAAGTGGAAGACGACCACCATCATCGACGCTCACAGCCGCCGCGTCATCGGGTGGGCCATCGCGGACCACATGCACACCGACCTCATCCAGGATGCCTCACGGTGGCCATGGTTCCGTGCGGGGACCGCCCGGCGACGGTGATCGTCCACTCGGACCGTGGCACCCAGGGCGTCGGAACAGATCACTCTCTTCGCGGCCAAGAATGGCATCACCCGGTCGATGGGATACACCGGGATCTGCTGCGACAACGCCATGGCCGAGAGCTTCTTCGCGACCCTGAAAACCGAGTTCTACTACCGCCGGGTTTGGCCCACCCGAGCCCGCGCGATCCGCGGCGACGCGGACTGGATCGAGGACCGCTACCGCCGGCACTCCTCGATCGGGCACGTCACGCCAGTGGACTTCGAAATGCAATACTCGTCACAGGCCGCAGAGATCCAACTCGCCGCTCAACCCGTGTCCACTCTCCGGGGTCAAGGCCATGTGTGGCTCGACCCTACTTCGTGAAAGTTGAGATCACACGCAAAGCCTGAACGACCCTTGTTGCCGCGCATCATCACCGCAATGATGGATTTATGGCAGATAAGCAGAACGATGTCGATGAGATCTGGGATGACTGGAAAGACGCGGTCACGATGACCGCCAGTGAGATCAAATCGTGGCTCGACACGGACGAATCCAAGGAGGTCGGACAAAAAATCGATGGCAGCGGAGAGTCCATCGGGCACAAGTCCGGTCGCAGGATCGTGACAATTCTTGGAACGAAGAAAGCCGATCTGACTGCGTCCGATGTCGAACACATGCATAAGGTGGTCAGCTACGTGAAGCGGCACAGGGCACAGGGACCGGATTCTGATATCGAGCACTCACGATGGCGATACTCGCTGATGAACTGGGGAAATGATCCACTGAAGAAGGTATGACGTAATAGAAAGGTGCGGAGTTCACCAAGCGCGCCGCTGCAGGAGCGCCTGTTTCATCATGGGGCGGGTTCGGGAGGTGCGACGATTTCGGTGAATCCGGCTCGGTGGAACATGAAAACGGGGTTCCGACAAATCTCACAAGCAGCGTTTTGGCGCACCTGTATATAGGCGTGTTCAGCGCCGACGCAGCGTGGTTCGTCCTGTGCGTCGTGGCGTTTGGGACTGCCCCGCCGACGCAACGATCGCTGAAAAGGGTCTCGCACGAGCACCACCGCACCGATCCCCCGGAAGCTGGTCAACGTCCCCGCCTGGATCTCCTCCTCCCCGCGGGGCACTACGCTGCACCTGCCCGAGCACTGGCACTGTGAGAAACCCTGGACGGCCCTGTTCGACCAGAACTTCCGCCCACGACAACCCGCCTAATCGGACCAACCAACCAACCAACCAGCCAGCATCGGCATCAACTGGAGTGCCAGGGATCACCCCGGGCCGCGAGACCCAGACCTCACCCGCACTTGAATCTCCCCAAGCCCGCCAAACCGAAATCAGGACTCGCTCAGGGGCACACCGGTGGATTGAGGCTAGGAGTCAGCGGCCCCCACGCCCGATAGACCTCAGAGCCGCGTTCACGCCGAGGGCTGTCCGGGCGCGGGCGCGGGGTGCAGGTGCTGCGTGTTCACGGGCTTCAAGTTCGACCACGTCTGCCTTCTATCGCATTTGCGCGGCGCAGATCCAACTTGTCACGCTTGCGGAGCTCCTGATCACAACGGCGCACGACGTAGAAAACCAAGCTGACGACCATCAAAACAACAACGATCACGGCGACGATCCACAACACATCGGCGGTATCCATTCGTGTTCCGCCCTTGGTAACGCAGGCGTTGGCGGTCTAGATGGCTTTCCTGAAAATGCGCTTCGCATGCTAGCCCCCCGGGTGCACTCCCGCAGGTGTGTACATACGAGTTGATGCATATGATCATTGCGGAAACGAAAGGAATGAAAACTTGAGCGGCACTGACAAATTCAAGAATGACGGAGAAAAAGTCATCGGTATGGCTAAAGAAGCGGCGGGTGATGCCACGGACAACGGCAAACTCCAAGCCGAAGGCAGGGCCGATCAAACAAAAGCCGACCTGAAGCAGGCCGGCGAAGACATCAAAGACGCCTTTCGAGGTTGATCATCATCGCGTCCGAACGGCAGCGCCAGGACCGAGAGACTCCTCGGAGGATCGCGCGGCGCGCCGTCATGCTTATCGTTCGCCGCTACCGACAAAACTCGGAGATTAGAGGATCAGCATGAATGGCAATGGCAGCACCCAGAATGAACCGATTGAGGCCCAGCACTCTCAATCGGATGACTACAAGGTCGCGGGGATTCTCGCACAGGAGGAGGCAGACCTCGCTGGCCACAGCGAGCCCCAAGTTCTCGACGCGTTGCGTGAACGATTCGCAAATACTGGTTACACCCTGAGCGAGGCAGCTCTCCAGGACCATGCACGTCGTATTGCCGGACTGCACCCGAATGATTTCTCAAGCAAGTGACCGTGACTAAGTAGCGGCACGCGGCGGCAAATTTTTTTGGATGCCAATAGGAGCCAGCGAAACCAGGCGGCGATGCAAATGTCTCGTTAACTCAGGACGCGGCCAGTATTTGACTTGAGCGACACTCCGAAGTGCGCTTCGACGCTGCCCGTATTCCCCGGGTGAGCCCACCTTCGTTTCTCTGCCCCGTCGCAGCTATGGCCTGGAGAATCTTGGCCCGGCGTCATCTTGAACTTGAAATGGTACCCACCGGACCTGCCTCTCGCTCGCGCCACTGCGAGCCCGGTAACGGTGTGCTCCGAAATGAGTGGTCGCTCTGATTCGGCCAGGCCGCGAAGATCCCGAATACGATCTTTCCGGGGTGACGTCCGTCTGATCTGACCGGTGTGTACCCGGCGCCTACGACTCGGTCAATGGCAGTGACGGGGACGAAATTATCGAACTTACATGCGACGTTGTCCTCATCACTGATGTGCTGATGAGCCATCCGGGGACCGGGACTCATCCGAGCAGAGTGGTATCCGTTTCTCGGGCCAGGCACTCGGTCTGAGCGTGAAACTCGGCGTGGTGTTCCGCTGTCCTAATAATGATGGACCAAGGCGACCCGTCCAGTCCCGACAACTTCGTCGCATTTTGCCAGACGTACAGCCACAGGCCGAGCATGGCCTCGTCGACCGCGGCCGGGGTCTTTAGATGGTGGTTGCAGATCGCAAACGTCGTGACGCTCAAGTGGTCGTAGATCAGGCCGAACGCGGCCTGATTACCGGAAGCCATGCTGAGCATCAGCGTCTGCTGATCAGATGCCTCAGACTTCGGCGTCACTGCACTGGTCCGCTTCGATAGCTCGCGTCCGTTGACATTGTGCTGCACATAGGATCTCCACTGCTGAAATGCCGAGGCTCGTGACACGTGGTGAAACTTGATTATGACCAAGTGATCTACGTGCGATACAGGTTGAGGTCATCGCGACACTAGCACTCGCTGCCGGTCTGGGGCTGTCTCCTGAACGGTTGAGTCGTGATTCGAGAAGATATCAGTGCCGGACACCGACGCCTCACCGGAATTTACAACGCCGGTGGAAGCGAACACGGACTTTCCACATTTCTGCTGACTACCGCAGAAGTCGCAGGCCATATTGGCCAACTCCTCTCGGCCGACGACGACTGGCCGATCAGTGGCCTCACCCAGCCTCACCCAAGAGGAAGTGGTCCTCCTCCTCGGCGAAATCAGCGGTTGGGGAGCCTACGATGCACGGCTATTGGTCATGCCACCGGACGCCTCGGTTCCGAACACCGTAAGGGGTTCGGCTACCGTATCTCTGCCAGCGCGGGGCTGCGAAGGGGGTTCAACCGACTTACGGTCCAGATGACGGCGGCGAAAATGACGGTGGCAACAGCGATAGCAAGGGCATAGAGCGCGACGATGCCGTATCCCTGTGCCGGGTTCAAGAAGGGGTAAGGCACCCATCCGTCGGTTGCCCCGCGGAGGAGCACGACCATGATCCACACGATGGGGTAGATGAGGGCAATCCATAGTTCGTTCCATCGGAGTGGGCTGCGGTCGTTGAAGATCAGCCAATCGAGGGCTGCGTAGAGGGGCAGGACGACGTGCAGCACGGTGTTGGCCCAGGCCAGAGAGACGCCTCCTTCGAGCCCGGCGAGCAGCAAGTTGTAAACGAATCCGGTGATAACTATGTAGGTTGTGGCACACCCGCGCGCTAATACCAAACGTAGGGATTGGTGTCTCCCGGAGAAGGAAACGAAGGCGGAGACTGCCAGCACAATGACCACAATGATGTTGCTCTGCATCGTGAAAAACCCAAAAAAGTTGAAGGGGTTGATCGTGGCGTGGGTGGCTGTGTCGAAGAATGTCGACACGATCGCCGCTATGCCGAGGAGCACGATGGTCAGGCGAAGTGAAGGAGCAAGGAGTTTCATATTTCGTCTCTGATCGGTGGTGCGGGTGCTGTGCACCTCTGTGTCAAGAATCCTAAGGGCTGCGACTTACACGGCAGATGCCAGTGCTGGGGAACTGATGCCCCTGAATTTGATTTCACGGCCCGGGGTGCATGCGCGAAGGATCGATGGGGCCATTAGCTCCCAGGCCTTTCGGTCGCTGGCGCACGAGCCACGACCGCGGTTCCCTGCGGGACCTGGACGGGTCGGCCAGGCATTCGCCCGGCTCGCGCGGCGTGACTATGTCAGTCGCGAAGCAGCGCATCGCAGCGAACGCATCCGAGAGCGCGCTGCTCCTTTTCCTGCCCAAGGGCGCAGTGGTGTTGACCATGACGCGGACAGCGTTTGAGAACTCCGGCCGTGCAGGCGAGTTCGGGCAGCACTGCTACGCGCCCGACTTCTATAGCTTCGAAAACACCCTCGTCGACAAATGATCGGGCACCTGGCCCGGAATCTCAGGGGTGCAACAACCTAAGTATCGAGACTGTCGCTGCGGTGCGTCCCGCTAGAATTCCACGCCTTAGGCGGCATCAACGCGGGCACGATCCTGGCGGTTGTGCCCTTGCGGCGGTAGAGGTGTCCTTGCTCAGGGTCGCCGTCCATGACGCTGGCGTCGGCTTGAATGATGGCGTGCCAGAGGGCCTTGAACCGGGCGACTTCTCCCGGGTGGAGCCACCAATGGGCGCACCACGGTATGGGTTTAGTTCCGACGACCTCGACAGTGGCGAGGTGGCTGGTGAGCCAGTCGAGGAACATTTGGCGGACGTCGACCATGGCCTCGTCAATGCTCGGTCGAGTCGCAGTCGTCGTGCTCCGCCATGTGCTGCCAAGTTGATCATGTAGTGGTTTGGGTCGGCGTTTATCTGCACGGCACGCGCGGCCGCGTCGGGCGTAAACGACCCCAGTTTGGCGCGCTCACGAGGCACTCAGCCGAACTGCACGCCGCGCTGCACCAGGAACGGCTGCGGGTCGACGGCGGTGCCGTCCGTTCGCACCTCGAAGTGCAGGTGGCAGCCGGTGGAGGCCCCGGTGCTGCCGACGCTCGCGATGACCTGCCCGGCGATGACCGTCTCGCCGACGCTCACGAGGGTCTGGCCTTCGGCAAGATGCGCGTAGCCGGTGGCGATACCGTTGCTGTGGTTGATCAGGATCCAGTTGCCGTAGGTGCCCAGAGGTGCTGCCGTGGCCACGACCCCCGCGCTCGCCGCATAGACGGCCGCCCCGCACGCCGTGCCGATGTCGGTGCCGCCGTGGAAGTCGTTCACCTCAGGCAGCGGTTTATCGTGCCGGGGACCGAAGGCATCCGTCAGGGAGCCGACCGCCGGCGCGGCCCAGCCCGCACTGCTCGGCTGGCCTCGGAGCCGGCCGCCGAAGTCGTCGGTGCCGGCCGCGGGAACCAGGTTGGGCAGCGGTGTCAGAACCAGGGCGACCGGCGTGCTCGCCGCGAGATCGGCCACCCTAGCGGAGGCCGCATCGAGCTCCTGCTGGGCGCCCTCCATAGCGAGGCGGGTGTCGGCGAGCGGGATGGCCTCGATCGCTGCCCGAAGTGCGGCGTCCTGGTCCTGCAGCGCATTCTCACGTTTCGTGTCGGCGTCGACCTGGGCCTGCACCTCTTCGAGGCTGTTCGTGAGCCGGTCCAGGCTTTCGAGCGTGGCGAGCCGGGTGAGCAAATCATTACCGTCGCTGCTGCCCGCGAGCAGCACGTCCACGGCCTCGGGCCCCGATCGCTGCAGGGTGGCGCGAACGAGCGTCGCCAGCGCCCGCCGGGATGCCTCGGCCCTGGCGGCGGCGTCGGCGCCGTGGTCGCGCACCAGATCGGCCTGAACGACAGTGGCGTCATAGTCGGCCTTTGCCCCGGCGTAGGCCAGTTTCGCTGCGTCGTAGGCGGCCTGAGTGGCGGCGGCGGCCGTTCGGGCGTCTGCTGCTGCTGCCCGGGCGGCGGATGCCTGGGCCTCGGCCGTGCGGGCGGCCGCGGCCGCTTGCTGGGCTGAGAAGGCGGCGGCCTGCGCTACTTCTACTGCTGCTGCAGCTCGATCGGCTGAGGCGGATCCGGCATCCGCGGTCAGCTCTGCCGGTGCCGGTACCTGTGCAGTCGGCTCGGCGGACGGTTCAGGCTTCGTGGGTGCGGACGGCTCTTCGCCGGACGCTGGGGGAGTGGTGGGTGTTGGTGTCGGGGTCGGCTCACCCGTCGGCTCCGTGGTGGGGGCTGGAGCCGGTGCCGGTTCGAGCGTGGGGGTAGGGGTGATTGTTGGTTTGGGCTTGGGCTCGGGCTCGGGCTCGGGCTCGGGCTCGGGGACGGGTGTCGGGGTGAGCGTCGGCACCGAGGAAGAAGTCGGCGCATTGATGGGGCAGGGCGCGGCGACCGAGTCGACCGGATCCGCGGCCGGCGGGGCATTCGTCGAGAGCAGCGTGGGACATGTCTCAGGGACAGCGGGCACCGCGGCAGCCGGATCCTCCGTTGCAGCAATAGGGGCGTCGTCGGCGAGGGACCGTGTGGGTGTCCCGAAAATCGCGAGGGCGACGATGACGGCGGCGGCGAGCGGCGTCGCCAGGTACCGCGGCGGGACCGGGGGCAGGGAAAGGCGGAGACGAAATCGGGGGGAGAGGTTCATGAGTCTCCGCAGTTCACTGTTTCAGGGCATCGATTCAGGGTATCGACGGGCAATCCCGGGGCGGTTGCAACGGGTTAGCGGGTCACATCATGACATGGGCCCGAGGGGCCGACAAGCGATTGACGCAGCCCGGATGCCGTGCTGCCCTGCGACGCCTGCGGGGCCTCAGGCCAGCGGCCCGACCACGCCCGCCGCGGCATCCCGCACCGCGCCCGACGCCACGAGGCCCACGATCGCCTCGATCTCGGGGGAGAGAAACCGGTCGTGGCCGGGGCCGTCGGCCACCGTGCGTACGAGGGCCCGCACCGCGCCGGTGGCCGCGCCGGGAGTGAGCGGCGCGCGCAGGTCGAGCGACCGCGACGCCGTCATCACCTCGATCGCGAGCACCCGGCCGAGGCCGTCGATCGAGTGCCGCAGCTTGCGGGCGGCCGCCCAGCCCATCGACACATGGTCCTCCTGCATGGCCGACGACGGGATCGAGTCGACGGATGCCGGCACCGCCAGCCGCTTCAAAACCGACACGATCCCGGCGGCGGTGTACTGGGCGATCATCAGCCCCGAGTCGACGCCGACCTCGTGCGCCAGGAACGGCGGCAGTCCCTTGTTGCGGTTCGCGTCGAGGTGGCGGTCGGTGCGCCGCTCACTCATGCTCGCGACGTCCGCGGCGGCGATCGCGAGGAAGTCGAGCACGTAGCCCACCGGGGCGCCGTGGAAGTTGCCGTTGGACTGCACCCGGCCGTCAAGGGTGACCACGGGATTGTCAACCGCGCTGGCCAACTCGCGGCCGGCGATCAGGGCGGCGTGGTCCATCGTGTCCCGGGCGGCGCCGTGCACCTGCGGGGCGCAGCGGATGGAGTAGGCGTCCTGCACGGTGGGGTCGTCGGGACCGGAGTGGCTGGCGAGCAGCGGGGAACCGGCCAGCAGCGCGCGCAGATTGGCCGCGCTCGTGGCCTGGCCGAGCTGGGGGCGGAGGGCCTGCAGGTCGGCGGCGAAGGCGGCATCCGTGCCGAGGAGGGCCTCGACACTCATGGCCGCAGCGATGTCGGCGGTCGTGAGCAGGCGGGACAGGTCGGCGAGGGCGAGCACGAGCATCCCGAGCATGCCGTCGGTGCCGTTGATCAGGGCGAGCCCCTCCTTCTCGGCCAGCACGACCGGGGTGATGCCGGCCGCGGCCAGGGCCAGACCGCCGTCCATCAGGGTGCCGGACGCATCCCGCACCAGCCCCTCGCCCATCACCGCGAGCGCGCAGTGCGCGAGCGGTGCGAGGTCGCCCGAGCAGCCGAGCGAGCCGTATTCGTGTACGACGGGGGTGATCCCGGCGTTGAGCAGGGCCGCGTAGGTCTCGGCGACCACGGGCCGCACGCCGGTGCGCCCGGTCATCAGAGTCGACAGGCGTAGCAGCATCAGCGCGCGCACGACCTCGCGCTCGACTTCGGGACCGCTGCCCGCGGCGTGCGAGCGCACCAGGCTCGCCTGCAGCTGGGCGCGGCGGTCGCTCTCGATGAACGTCGTCGCAAGAGCCCCGAAGCCGGTAGAAATCCCGTAGTGCGGGTGCACGTCCTGCGCGAGTCCCTCGATGATGCGGCGGGTCGAGGCGACGCCCTCACGCGCCGCCGCGGGCAGCAGGACGGGCGCATCGTGGCGGGCCACCGCGGTGACGTCGGCGAACGAGATCGGGCCGGTACCCACGGTGACGGATGCGCTAGCGAGGTTCATACTCCGATTCGACACCAGCCGGACCGCCTGCACGACGGGATTAGAGTGGATGCTGTCCGGGATACCGGACATTCAGCGGTGCCGTTCACGCACACCGTTCACGGGAGGCAGGCGCATGACCCCGTCGAAGGTTCCGGCGGCGCAAAGCACGCTGCGCATCCTCTCCCATCTGGCCACGCAGCGTGGCCCGGTGCCGGCGTCCCAGATCGCCACGGCCCTCGGCCTGCCCCGCTCGAGCGTTTACGACCTGCTCGCGGTGCTCGCCGATCAGGGCTTCGTGGTGCACCTGCCCGAGGAACAGCGATACGGCCTCGGCCTGGCCGCCTTCGAGCTGAGCTCGGGCTTCTCCCGGCAGCAGCCCCTCTCACACCTTGGCCGTCCGCTCGTCGCTGCGCTGGTCGACCGGCTCGGTGAGAGCGCCCACCTCGTCGTGCTGCACGGGCGCGACGTGATCTACCTCGTCGAGGAGCGCGCCCCCCGTCGCCCGTCGCTGGTGACGGATGTCGGCGTGCGCCTCCCGAGCCACCTCACCGCGAGCGGGCGTGCGCTCCTCGCCGCGCTGCCGGCAGCCCAGCTGCGGGCGCTGTACCCCAACGCCGCCGCCTTCGCCACGCGCCACGGCCGGGGACCACGCACCACGGCGGAGCTGCGCACCCTGCTTGAACAGGTGCGCCGAGACGGGTATGCCCTGGAGGACGGGGAGATCACGGAGGGGATGGCATCCGTCGCCGTCGCCGTGCGCGACCACGCGGGCTGGCCCGCCGCGGGCATCGCCGTCACCTTCCCACGCGAGCGCATCGCCGAGGTGGACTGGCCGGCGCTCGCCGCGCAGCTCGGCGGCACCGCCGCGCAGCTCTCCCGGCGCATCCGCGGCACGTAGTCCTGCGGCACATGTGTTGCCTGCCCTCGGCTCCCCGCCTCCGCGCTGCCTGCCGTGGCTCGCGGCCTCCACAACGCTCGCGGCGCACCCTGTGGAGGCGGGCGCACGTTAGAACATGTGCCCGCTTCCCTACCCTGCGCCGCGAGGACGCGCCGCATCGCCGGCCCGCCGCCGCCAGACGGCCTCGCGGCTACTCACCGAGCGTCGTGTGCAGGAAGGCAGCCACCTTCTCGCGCATGGTTGCGTCGAGGATGCCGATCGAGTGCAGCGTTCCCGGCACCGTCACGAGCTCGTGGGCGACGCCCGAGCGTTCGAGTGCCGCCGCATACCCGGTGGCCTGCGACAGCGGAATGTACTCGTCGGTCGACGAGCCGAGGAATACGGGCGGATCGCTGCGGTCAAGGGTGCTCGCCGGCGACGCGGCTGTGGCATTGGCGCAGTCGCGCAGGGTTTCGCAGCCGACGTAGTCGCGCACAATGTTCTGCAGCCCCGCGGGGGCCCGGCCCGTGACGAGCGCCTTGTGGCTGAGGTCGAGCGGCGCGGAGAGTTCGGCGACCGCGGCGACCCGGGCCCCCGTGGTCAGCGACCCGGAACCGCGGGTGCCGAGCAGTGCGGCGAGGTTGCCGCCGGCCGAGCCGCCGAACACGCCGATCCGGTCCGGGTCGATGCCGTGGGTCTGCGCATTGACGGGGTCGCGGACCCACTCCACGGCCAGGGCGACGTCGTCGAGCGCGGCGGGGAACACGGCATCCGGTACCATCCGGTAGTTCACCGAGTAGGCGACGAATCCCTCGGAGGCGAGCCAGGCGCAGACTGCGCGCCAGTCGCTGTTGCCCTTGTCGCCTCGAGCCCAACTGCCGCCGTGGATGGAGATGACGGCCGGACGCAGCGCGGCCGCCGCGTCCTCCGAGGACAGCACGACCGGCGGCGCCGCCTCGAGGGTCGTTTCCGCAGCGGGGGTGATCGCCGGCGAGCACACGTCGAGAGTGAGCACGGCACCGTCCGCCTGGGTGCCGTACTCAACATTTTCGTCGACCGTGATGCCACCTGGCCGCTCGAATGTTCGGATGCCGACGATCTGGGTCGTGACGAGCTCGCTGCGCTGGTCGCCGGGTTCGTCGGGCGTCACGGAATACAGCTGGGGGCGGAAGCCGCCGAGGAGGGCCGTCGCAGCCACGGCGATGCTCACCGCGCCGGCAATCGTCAGAAAACGGATGCGATGCGAGCCGAATCGGGGATGGCGTGGGCCGGTGTTCACGTGTGCTCCGAGCTGCGGGGTAGTGCAACGAGACTAATTCGTTTCTCGCGCCGCACCGAATCCCGTCCGGGAACGGGGCGGGGCGTCCTCGCCTGGATTAGCGCGTCGGCGTCGGGTCCGGGGCGGCGTTTGCCTCGTCGGCCTGGTCGCCCTCGTCGGCCTCCGGCAGGATATGCGGCCGAAGGGCGGTGAGAATGCGGGTGACGTCCATCGCGACCGTCGCCGCGACCCCCAGCGACATCACCGGGGCAGAGTTTCGCCGCTCGTCCAGCTCGGTCATCAGGTCCGTCAGAGCGGCACCCGCCTCGGCGAATGCCGCCTGCTCGTCATCATCCGTGTCCCAGTCCCGCAGCACGGCGGCCGCGGCGTGTAAGGTCCGGCCGAGCGCCGGCCGCAACTCGGGGTGCAACTCGAGCTGGACCGGCTGCCCCCAGACCGCCGCGGCCAGCACCTCCGTCAAGTCGCGCACGTGGAAGGTCACGTCCTCAAGGGCCGACAGCTCGTCGTAGTCCGAGCGAAGATCCCGCTGATGCACGCGGGCGCGCGGGTTGCCCTTGCGACTGTCATCGGCGTGACTGACCGCCACGCGCACCGCGCGGCCGACCGCCACGAGTTCCTGACTGCGGAAGGCCCAACCGTCCCGTTCAGGCGGCCAGCTGTCGGCCAGGGCGTCGGCCACCTCCGAGAGCTGATCGGCCAGCGTGCGGCGAAAGCGGATCAGCTGCTGGCCGACGGCTTCGAAGGCCAACGGCGGAAAGAAGAGGAGGTTCACGGCGAGGCCGATCGCGATTCCCAGCGTCATCTGCACCAGATACCCGATGGAATAACCGTCGGCATTCGGCCCGCCGACGATCAGCACGAACAGCGCCGTCACCGGAATGTACTCCCGGCTGGCGCCGAACCAGCCGGTGGCCGAGATCGCGGCGCCGACGCCGACCGCGAGCGAGATTGTGAGAACGTTCGGCTCGCTCAAAACGATGACCGCCCCCGCGAGCAGGATTCCGACGGTGAGGCCGCCCAGGGTCTGCAGGGCGTTCCGCACCGAACTCATCAGCGTCGGGTACATGCTCACTAGCGCGCCCAGCGGGGCGTAGTAGGGGTAGTCATCCGCCACACCAGGCAGCAACGGCGCGATCGACCAGGCGATGGCGACGGCGATGGCGGCCTTGACCGCCTGCACGATTCTCGGGCTGGTCGCGGCCACTCCCAGCCAGGACACCGTCCTCCGTGCGCGATGCACACTCACCTGCGCCAAAGTGCCGGCGGCTGCCCGATCCCGGGTCATGGCCGGGTTCCCGGGATCGTCTTGGCAAAGCAGACGCTGAAGGCTTCGCCCACGTACTGACCGAATAGGGGAACCTCCCGGTAGCCGACGCTCCGATAGAAGGAGAGCGCGGCATAGCTCTCCGGTCCGGTCTCCAGCACGATTTCTCGGATGCCGCGGGCCGCGGCATCCGTCTCGATCCCCGCCAGCAGGCGGGCGGCCACGCCGCGGCCCCGGGCGTCGGGGTGCACGAACATGCGCTTCAGCTCCGCCGCGCTGGTCGTGCCGGCCCCACCAACCAGCGCGGCGATCCCCACGGCGCGGGCCGTCGCATCCCGCACGACGTACACGGCGACACCCGGCTGCTCGAGCTCGTCGACGTCGAGCAGAAAGTTGCTCTCCGGTGGGTACAGCGAGTGGGCGTAATCGCCGCTCAGTCGCAGCAACGCGGCGATCTCCGGCTGCCGCGGGGACTCAATGTTGATGGTCGTCAGCATGTGAACAGAGTAAGCGGTGAAGGTGATCCGTGACATTGCGGCATCGATCAGGTAACGTAGACAGGTCGGCTCTTGACACCGTGCGTTTTTTTGTGTGCGCGGATGGGTTTGTAAGTCAGGATGGGCCGGTTTCCCAGTAATCCGCTGGTGAAAAATCACTGTATGTGAACGGCCCCGGCCATAGACTGCCCGGGTTCTCAGGTTGCGTCGCGTGTGCGGCGTTGTTCTGCCATGTACCCAATACAACCCAGGAACATTTTTCATGCCTAAGAACTTCGATCCCAAGTACTCCGCCAAGGGTGGACCGTCCAAGGGCGGCAGCAAGAGCCCCGGACACCGCGGCCACAACGCCGCCGAGGGTGCGCCCAAGAAAGCCCGGTGGAACGCCGGCGAGCGGGCCGACCGTGCCGCCGGCCGCCCCGCAGGCAATGACCGTCCGGCCTCCGGCAACGGCCGCCCCGCCGGCAACGACCGCCCGACCTACGGCCAGCGCTCCGAGCGCCCCGCCTACGGCGACCGCCCGAACCGCAGCGACCGTCCCTCTTCTGGTGGTGCCCCGCGCGGAGACCGTCCCTCGTACAACAGCGACCGTCCCCGCAGCGACCGTCCCGCGTACAACACTGACCGACCCTCCTACGGCGACCGTGCCCCGCGTACGGATCGTCCGGCGTACAACAACGACCGTCCGCGCACGGACCGTCCGTCCTACGGCAACGACCGACCCTCCTACGGCAACGACCGACCCTCCTACGGCGACCGTGCCCCGCGCACGGATCGTCCGGCGTACAACAACGACCGTCCGCGCACGGACCGTCCGTCCTAC
>NZ_SOGZ01000051.1:0-62253 GCF_004403145.1 Cryobacterium sp. TMT1-62
CCCGCCGCCCCGCCGCCGGCCGAGGAGTCGGCACCGGCGGAAGCCCCGCCCGGTTCTGCAGCCCCGGCCTCGCCGGCACCGCAGGCAGACCGTCCGGCCGTGGCCCTGGCCACACCGCTGCCGGGCGGCTGGAACGACCCCACCCGGTTCGCCACGGCAGTGCTGCCGCCGTGGTCGACCCCCGACCTCTCCTGGTTCCAGGCGGCGTTGCTGGCGCTCGGTGCCCTCCTGCTGCTCTGCATCCCCGCGCGCCTCCTCGCCGGGACCGTGTTCCGGGCCACGGACGGCCACCCGCTCTGGCAGAGCATGCCGATCGCGGGCCGCAACCGGTCCCGCGAGGAATTCGAGACCGTTCCCGAACTACCTCTGAACCGGTGGCTGGTGGCCGGCGCCGCCGTGCTGGCCGCGGCCACCCTCGTCATGCTGTCCGGGCCGGTCACCAGCCAGCCTGCCTACCTGCGGCTGCTCCTCGCCGTGGCGCTGGCCCTCCTCATCGTCAACGCGGTCGGAGCGCTCGTTCCGCTCTGGTGGAGCTCCCGCATGTGGCGGACGAAAGCATCCGTGACTTTCCTGCCCCGCTACCTGCTGCTGGTCGCCCTGACCGCGTTGGCCTCCCGGGCTTTCGACGTTCACCCGGCGCTGGTCTTCGGGCTGCTCGGCAGCGTCACCGTGGCCCCCGAGGTACTGACGCCGAGGCGCGGCCCACTCGCCGCCGTTCGGGCCGGCAGCCTGATCGGGCTGGCCGTGGTCGGCTGGCTGACGCTGGGCCTGCTGCCGGCCGCGGACGGCTTCCTCAGCGCGCTGGCGGCCGAGATCATCAACAGTGTGGTACTGGCCGCGATCGGTTCGGCAGCGCTGGTGCTGATCCCGATCGGACGCACCAGCGGACGGAGCATCCTCGCCTGGTCACCGCCGATCTGGGCGTGCCTGACCGTGCTCGCCTTCACGATCATGTTCGGAGTGCTGTCCCCGGCGGTGGAACTCTGGCACGAAGGTGGCAGCCTCAGCCTGTGGTGGGTGGCAGGCACCCTGTTCGCCGCCCTCAGCATCGGGGCCTGGGCCTGGCAGCGGTTCGTCACGCCCGCCCGAGTCTGAGCCTCGCCCCCCCCCGATGATTCCGCCGAGAGGGCGCGGGGTCAGGCCCGCCAAGAGGTCACACGGCCGGTCAGGCCCGACGGATCAGGCCGGCCTGCCGGGCGTGAGGACACCCCGAGCTTCGGGTAGATGTGTGGCGGCCTGCTGCTCGTGGTGGCGATGCTGTTCGGCATCTCGGCGCTGGTCTTCGGCGCATTCTTCACGGTCTGGAGCATCCAGCGGCACGTCCAGCCTGCTCGCCGTGGCATCCACCCTGATCACGCCCGACAGCGGGTCCGTGCACATGGGCGAAATCGATGCGACCCTGCTGTCCCTGGCCGAAAAAACGCAGCTGCGCTGGGATCGGCTCGGCATCGTCTTCCAGCAGTCGAACCTTATGCCGGATGCCGTGGGTCTCCTGGGCCAGGCCGGCAAACGGCCCGCGCGGCTCACCGTCGAGCACGACACCGCCACGGTGCTGGTCACCCACGACCAGCGGCTGCTGCCGCTGATGGACTCCCTGCACACCATGGTCGACGGCACCCGAACGACGAGCCGCCACAGTGTCAGCGCGTAACGGCGCGTCCGCGGCGCACGCTATCGTCGAGAGCGTGCGCCTCGGAGTCCTTGATGTCGGTTCGAACACCGTCCACCTGCTGGTCGTCGACGCGCACGCAGGCGCCCAGCCGGTGCCGATGGCCTCCGACAAGGCCGTGCTGCGCCTGATGCGCTACCTCACCCCTGAGGGCGCCATCACCGAGGAGGGGTGCACCGCCGTGCTCGAGTCGGTGCGGAACGCGGCCGAGGTGGCCCGCCGCCACCACGTCGACGACCTCCTGCCGTTCGCTACCTCCGCACTCCGTGAGGCCGTGAACGGGCCCGAACTGCTCGCCCGGGTCGAACGGGAAACCGGGGTCGCCCTGCAGGTCCTGTCCGGCGAGGACGAGGCCCGACTGACGTTCCTGGCCGTGCGGCGCTGGTACGGCTGGTCCGCCAGGGACATCCTGCTCTTCGACATCGGGGGCGGCTCCCTGGAGATCGCCGCCGGCGCGAACGAGGTGCCTGCGGTCGCGCTGTCGCTGCCGCTGGGCGCCGGCCGTTCCACCATCGGCTTCCTGCACGACGACCCGCCGCTGCCCGCGCAGGTCTCCGCCCTCCGCGAGCACGCCGCCGCCGTGCTCGCGGAAGCCCTGGTGGCGTTCGAGGGGCTCCCGGCGCCGCACCACGTCGTCGGTTCGTCCAAGACCATCCGCTCCCTGGCCAAACTGGCCGGCTCCACCGCGGAGGGTTTCGGTTCAGGCGAGCGGATGCAGCTGAGCCGCTCGCAGCTGAGCGACTGGGTCCCCCGGCTGGCCCGGATCCCGGCTGAGGCGCGCCCGGCGCTGCCCGGCATCACCGCCGACCGCACCTTCCAGATCGTGGCCGGCGGCATCGTGCTCCACGCGGCGATGGCCGCTTTCGGGGTGACCGAGCTGGAAGTGTCGCCGTGGGCGCTCCGCGAGGGCATCATCCTGAGGTATCTGGACCACCTGGAGTAGCTGCCCCTAACCAATTCGACGGAGATTCTGCCGAGAATGGCGCCAAACAGACGGGAACCGGGCTCTGAGGCCAAAATCTCCGTCGAATTGGTTCCGCCCTCGGCCGACTGGACTCCAACAGAGTGACGCCGTGAGCGGAAAGCGCGCGGGGCGTCGGTGGTGCAAAGCGCCGGTGACGCCGAGGGAGCGGCCGGGTCGGCGCAGCGCCTTGGCCGTGAGCGGCGCGCCCTCGCCGGTCGTGATGGTTCCGCGCCCGGGCAGCACCTTCGCCGTGGTGATCACTTCCAGAAGAAGAACCGGGTGATGGCCCACGTTGTTTGCAGAAAGCCCCTGACACCGTTCCTACATCGGGGAATGGCACGTGGCAGGAGGCATCGACCGTTTCACTCGCGGATCGTAGCGCGACGAAACCGGGCCGGACAGGCTGCCTCACCCGGCACAGACCGGGGGCAGGGATTTACGCGGCATCCGTTCAGGGTCTGCCGGCAGGTTGAACGACGATGCATGGATGCTGTCGCCCGGGCGGCGGGAGTCGGGGCCGTGACGCGGTGACGCGGTGACGCCGTGACGCTGTGACGCTGTGACGCTGTGTCGCGGTGTCGCGGTGACGCTGTGACGTACCGTGTGGTGCCCCCGCTGGGGGTCGAACCCAGACTGTGACGATTTTAAGTCGTCTGCCTCTGCCATTGGGCTACGGGGGCGCGCCCGGCGAAACCGAACGCCTCAAGCGTAGGGGCTGCGGGCGTCATCGGTTTCCCTCGGTGACGCCCGCAGACGCTGTTACTTGACGGCTGCGGTCGCCGCGGCCTTCTCGGTCGCCCCTGCCGGAGCGACTTCCGCAGCCTTGTCGGCCGCGGTCTTTCGCGGGGCTCGGGGTGCACGCGCCGTTGCCTTGACGGCGGGACCCGTGCCGGGGCCGGCTACGGTGGCCGCTGCCTTGGCCGATGCGGCGACGGTCACCGGAGCCTTGGCCGGAGCGGCAGAATCCACGACCGGCTTGGGCCGCGAGGCGAACTCCGCGAACGTGGCCCGCGGGTTCTGCACCGCGGCCAACGAGACGATGTCGCGACCGAGGAAGAAGTTGTTCATCCAACCCCAGATGATGCGCAGCTTGCGCTCCCAGCTGGGCATGGCCAGGCCGTGGTAGCCGCGGTGGGCGAACCAGGCCGGCAGACCCGTGATGGCGATCTTGCCGGACTGGAAGACACCGGAACCGATGCCGAGGCCGGCGACGGCACCCAAGTTCTTGTGCAGGTATTCCTCGGGATTCTCGCCGCGCAGCACCGCGACGATGTTCTTCGCGAGGAGCTTGCCCTGGCGAACCGCGTGCTGAGCGTTGGGCACGCAGAAGCCGCCCACTCCCCCGCCACTCAGGTCGGGAACGGCGGTGATGTCGCCGGCGCCCCAGGCGTCCGCGATGATCTCGTCATCGGTTCCGACGCGCAGGTCGGGGCGCACCTGCAGGCGACCACGATCTTCGATCGGCAGGTCGGTGTGGCGCACGATGGCCGGGTTAGCCATGACTCCGGCTGTCCAGACGATCAGATCGGTCTCGAAGCTCTCACCGGTGGACAGTTCGACCTTGCCGTCGACCGAGCTGGTCAGCTGCGTGTTCAGGTGGATTTGCGCGCCGCGTTCGTCGAGGTGCTTGATGACCCAGAGGCTGGTCGGCAGCGAAACTTCGGGCATGATGCGCCCCATCGCCTCGATCAGGTGGAAGTGGGTGTCGTCGAACCCGATCTGCGGGTAGGACTTCAGCAGCGATGACGCGAAGGAACGCAGCTCTGCGAAGACCTCGATGCCGGCGAAGCCCCCGCCGATGACGACGAAGGTGAGCAGGCGGTCGCGCTCGGGGCCGGCCGGAAGTTGGGCAGCCTTGTCGAAGTTGGTGAGCACGCGGTCACGGATGGCGACGGCTTCCTCGATGGTCTTCAGACCGATGGCCTGGTCCGCGACGCCCGGGATCGGGAACGTGCGCGACACGGCGCCGGCCGTCACCGCGACGACGTCATAGACGAATTCGTAGGGCTCGCCAATGGGCGGGGTGATGGTCGCGGTTTTCGTGGCGTGGTCGATGTGGGTGACCTTGGCCGTCACGACGTTGGTCTTCTTGAGGTGACGACGGTGCGCGACTGCGGCGTGGCGACCCTCGATGGAGCCGGCTGCGACCTCCGGCAGGAACGGCTGGTAGGTCATATACGGCAGAGGGTCGACCATGGTGACCTCGGCCTCGCCGGCGCGAAGCCATTTCTCCAGCTTCCACGCGGTGTAGAACCCGGCGTAGCCGCCACCGACAATAAGAATTTTGGGCACTATGAAAGTCCTCCTACATGATTTGGCTGCACGAAAACTTACCGTTTTGACCGGATTCGCTTGATGTGCCGAGTGGCCCCGGTGCCGAGCAGCGTTACCAGAGTACCAAACCCGACCAGGACGAGGAGCGGCACTGTGACATACGTCAGCGTGAGCGGGCTGGGCAACCATGCCGCGACGACGCTGGGGGCAGGCAACGCCGGGTCTTCCTGCGGCGCGACCGGCACCTGCGTGGCGGTCTGCGGCGTGGGCTCGACCTCGGTGTCCGCCCGCCGGTGTACCCGGATCCACTCCTCCAGCAGGGCGGCCGGTTCCGGGCTCGTGGATGCCGGCACGGCCGCAGTGACCGCCGCCGCGGCATCGATCAGACCGTTGCCGTAGATCGGGCTGGGCACGACCCGCCCGTTCGGGTCGGCAGTTTCGATGACCCGGTTCATCACCTCCGCAGCATCGAGGCGGGGATAGGCGGCGCGCACCAGAGCGACCAGGCCCGACACGATGGGCGCGGCCGCGCTGGTGCCGTTCCACTGCACGTAGCCGCCGCCCGGAACGACGCCCACGAGTTGCTCGCTGGGCGCGGCCACCGAGATCGTGATGCCCTGCGAGGACGCGTCGAAGCTGGCACCCTTGTTGCGGTCGACACCGGCGACCGTGAGCACCCCAGGGATGGTGGCCGGGGCTCCGACCTCGGTGGTGCCGCTGCCTCGGTTCCCGGCGGCGGCGACGACCACGACGTCGTTCTCGAACGCGTAGAGGAAGGCGTCGTCCCAGCTCGGCGGCCAGTCCAAGGTGTTGCGGGTGAGGGACATGTTGATGACGTCGGCGCCGTTGTCGACGGCCCAGCGGATGCCCTCGGCGATCTGGTCGTCGTTGCTGAGGGTGGCGTCGCTGGTGCCGAAGGCCACCGAGACGGCCAGGAGCGACGCCTCGGGAGCCACTCCCAGCACGCCGGACCCCTCACCCGTGCCGCGTCCGGCCAGCAGGGATGCCACCAGAGTCCCGTGCTCACTGCCTTCTCCGACGGGCGTCTGCCCATTGGCGGAGCCGAGCCCGGAGACATCCGTTCCGCCGACGACCGCACCGGTGAGGTCGGCGACGTCGGCGACACCCGTATCGATGACGGCCACCGTCACGCCCGCGCCACGGGTCGTATTCCAGGCCTGGGTGAATCCGTAGTCATTGAGCCAGTACTCAAGGTCACGCACCTGCGTGTTCTCCGCGAAGGCCGGCGCGGTCGGTGCAACGAAAGCCCCGCCCAGCGCCATGGTCAGGCCCAGGGCGACGCCCGCGCCGATCCGACGCCAGGCGGAGCGGGTCACTCGTCGGCCGTGGTGTAGTCGAGGCACTCGCAGACGGCGGGCGTCCAGGCCGCCCGGCCGAGGGCCAGATCTCCGATCGGGTTCACTCCGGGGCCTGCGGCCAGAGAGTGGGCGGCCAGCGCGTGCAGGCATTTCACACGTTCGGGCATACCACCGGAGGAGATGCCGACGATTTCCGGAACCGTGCCCAGGATCTCGCGGTCGGCAAGGAAGCCCTCATGCGCACGCCGGTAGCGGGCACGCACCTGCTCGTCATCGGCCAGCAACTGGTTGTACTCGTTCATCACCTGGGTGGCCTCGAGGAACGACAGCGCGGCGGTCGCCGCGGGGTGCGTCAGGTAGTACAGCGTGGGGAAGGGGGTGCCGTCGGCAAGGCGCGGCGCCGTCGCCACCACGGTCGGGGCGCCGCAAACGCAACGCGCGGCGATGCCCACGACGTTGCGGGCCGGGCGTCCCAGCTGAGCCGAGACGATGGTGATGTCGTCCTCGGTGACCGAATCGAAGGGAGGCCGGGTCATTTCGCGGCCTCGGGAGCCAGACCGGCCGTCATTACGGAGGCGAACATGGAGGAGAGCCAATCGACGTTGGTGGTTTGGATGGTGGGGGTGGCGACAGGTGCGGCCGCGTCGCCCGCGACGGGCAGGGCCAGATCGTTGATCACGAGGAAGCTCACGTCGCCGGGAAGCACATAGGACAGTCGGTCCCTGGCCTGCGTGGTGACGTAGGTGCGGTCGTTCCAGCGTTCCCGCTCACTCTTCAACTCTTCCACGGCGCCCTGCTGGGCCTCGACCGCCGCCGTGAGCGATTCGATCTGCTGGCGCTGGTCGGCGTAGGTGCGGATGCCGGGCGCCAAGACGATCACGGCCATGATCAGGAGGCCCATCATCACCAGCGAAAACCCGGACAGGCGCAGGCCGCGCAGCCAGCGAGCGGCCGCGGTCTCGGTCGGGGGCAGCGCGACGGGCTGTTCTTCGGCGCGTTTCCTGGCCACGGCAACTCCCTTCGTGAATCGCTGGTCGCGGTTGTCCCGCACTGGAACCCTAACCGCAATCGGACAAAAAAATGGAGCTCCCGAAGCCGCGGGGTGAACCCGCGCTCCGAGAGCTCCAGTCGAACTACGCCTTGAAGCGCGGGAAGGCAGAGCGGCCCGCGTACACGGCGGCCTCGCCCAGCTCTTCCTCGATGCGGAGCAGCTGGTTGTACTTCGCGACGCGCTCGCTGCGGGCGGGTGCTCCGGTCTTGATCTGGCCGGCATCCGTCGCAACCGCGAGGTCGGCGATGAAGGTGTCCTCGGTCTCACCGGAGCGGTGCGAGATGACGGCGGTGTATCCGGCGCGCTGCGCGAGGGACACCGCGTCAAGCGTCTCGGTCAGGGTGCCGATCTGGTTGACCTTGACCAGGATGGAGTTCGCGGTGCCGAGGGCCAGGCCCTTGGCAAGGCGCACCGGGTTGGTCACGAAGAGGTCGTCGCCGACGATCTGGACCTTGTCTCCGAGCTCGGCGGTGAGGTGAACGTAGCCGTCCCAGTCGTCTTCCTCGAGCGGGTCTTCGATCGAGACGAGCGGGTAGGCCGCAACGAGCTCGACGTAGTACGCGGACAGCTCCAGGGCGGTGAGTTCCTTGCCCTCGAAGTGGTAGACGCCGTCCTTGTAGAACTCGGAGGCGGCGCAGTCGAGCGCCAGACCGATGTCCTTGCCGGGCGTGTAGCCGGCGTTCTGGATGGCTTCGACGATGAGGTCGAGAGCGGCACGGTTGCTCGGCAGGTTGGGGGCGAAGCCACCCTCGTCGCCGAGGCCGGTAGAGAGGCCCTTGGACTTGAGCAGCGCCTTGAGGGCGTGGTAGGTCTCGGTGCCCCAGCGGAGTCCCTCGGCGAAGGACTCGGCTCCGAGTGGGACGACCATGAATTCCTGAATGTCCACGTCGTTGTCGGCGTGGGAGCCTCCGTTGATGATGTTCATCATCGGGACCGGAAGGGTGTGTGCGTTCGGGCCACCGAGGTAGCGGAACAGCGGCAGGCCGGCCGAGGTCGCGGCGGCCTTGGCGACGGCCAGGCTGACGCCGAGGATAGCGTTGGCGCCGACGCGGTGCTTGTTGTCGGTTCCGTCGGTCTCGTTGAGGACGGCGTCGATGATGCGCTGGTCAGCGGCGTCGAGGTCCTCGACTGCCGGGCCGAGCTCGTCGATGACAGCGTCAACGGCCTTGCGGACGCCCTTGCCCAGATAACGTGACTTGTCGCCGTCATGCAGCTCGTAAGCCTCGAACGCACCGGTGGATGCGCCGGACGGAACGGCGGCACGGCTGACCGAACCGTCATCAAGCAATACCTCGACCTCAACGGTCGGGTTGCCTCTGGAGTCAAGAATCTCGCGCGCTACTACTGCCTCAATGAGAGCCACAGCTATCTCCTGTTTCCTATATTTTTTTAATCGTTGGGGTGTTGGTCTGAAGGAATCGAGGAAGACAGCGCCGTGTTCCAATCCCATAACAGTCTAGCGACTGGCCTCAGCCGCCGAGGGGACGGAAATCGAGTTCGCCCGCGCCGGAGACATCCGCCCCGACGAACGAGTAGCGCCCGTAACCGGCTCCGGCCGCGCGTTCCAGCAGCGCCTTGACGTTCTTGGTGCGCTGTTCGAGGCGCACCCGGAGGCCCTGTTCGACCAGTGTTCGCTTGAGCGCCACGAGCCGGGCCGGGTCTGTTCCCTTGTCGTACACCAGTACGACGGCGTTCTCAGCGGATGCCGCATCCACGCCCAACAGGTCGACGATGCGCTCGAACCCGATCGAGAACCCGCAGGCCGGCACCTCGGTGCCGAGGAAGCGGCCGATCATGCCGTCGTACCGGCCACCGCCGCCGAGGGAGTAGCCGAGATCGGGGTGTGAGATCTCGAAGATGGTGCCGGTGTAGTAGCCCATCCCGCGCACGAGGGTCGGGTCGAACACGAGCCGTACCTCGGGCATCGCGGCGCGCAGCGCGAGCAGGTCGGCGAAGGCATCCGTGTTGAGCCAGGCCGGCGGAGTCGGCTCGGCGGCCGTCCAGCCGGCATCGGCGATCTGGGTCAGGGTATCGGCCACGCCGTCGGTGGCGATGCCCAGGCCGGCGAGCTCCGTGACAACCCCGTCGACGCCGATCTTGTCGAGTTTGTCGATCACGATCAGCGCGCGTTCGTTCAGCTCGGGAGCCACGCTCCAATGGGCGAGCAGGGCGGTCAGGATGCGGCGGTCGTTGACGCGGATGGAGCACCCGGTCAGGCCGAGGGCGTCGAGCGCGGCGGCGGTCGCGGTGATCAGCTCAATCTCGGCAAGCAGGCCGGACTCGCCGATGATGTCGATGTCGCACTGCACGAACTGCCGGTAGCGGCCCTTCTGCGGACGCTCCGCCCGCCAGACCGGCGCGATCTGGATGGACCGGAACACCGTCGGAAGTTCCGCCCGGTGAGTCGCGTAGAACCGGGCGAGCGGAACGGTGAGGTCGAACCGCAGGCCCAGGTCGGCCAGCCCGAGCAGGTCGCCGGATGCGGCGGCGGCCGCGGCATCCGTCGGCTTCAACCCACGCTTCAGCACGGCGAAGGCGAGTTTCTCGTTGTCGCCGCCGAGCCCGGAGTGCAGTCGGGCCGCGTCTTCCAACACCGGGGTCTCGATCTCGTCGAAGCCGTGCGCCGCGAAGCTTCGCCGGATCACGGCCAGTGCGTGTTCCCGGGACGCCTTGTCGGCGGGGAGGAAGTCGCGCATGCCGCGGGGAGGGGTCACTGGTGTTGCCATAGCCCCAATTGTGTCAGTTCGGGTCGGCCCGTCGATTTCCGCCGGGACGCCCGACACAATCTCTCATGCGATGTAGTGCAAGATGTCGAAGTGGTTGTCACCGGCGCCCTGGCGATGGTCAGGAGGGTGGACATCCAGGCCACTTCCTCGGCCTGCGCTGTGACCTGCTTCTCCTGGGCCAGCGCCAGGGCGATGCGAAGCAGACGGCGATGGCGCTGAACTGCTGCGAGGCATCGAATTCGTCACCGATCTGAGCGGACAGAAGACCATTGACGGATGTCTGGCTCATGGTTGGACTGTTCCGCCACCGCCCTGTCGGCACCGCCGCGTGGCCTCAGCGCAGGCCTTCGCGCAAGCCTCAGCCGGGCGGGCCTCAGCCGCGCAAGCCTCAGCCGCGCAAGCCTCAGCCGGGCAGGCCTCAGCCGGGCAGGCCGATGATGCCGGCGTCGGAAACGTCGCCGGCATCCGTCGTCTCGGCCTCGCGGATCTCGTCCTGCAGACCGCGGAGGGCCGTGCGCAGGGCACGTTCGGAGTCGAGCCCCTGACTCTTGGCCGCAGACACGATGGCCAGCAGCAGCGGGCCGAGCTGGCCCTCGGTCTCGATCGGAAGCGGGAACGCGGCCTCGGTGCCGAGCAGCCCGATCTTCTGGGCTCGGCCGAGCACCTTGTCGGCGAGCGCGAGGGCCGGCATGCCCTGCGGGATCCCGTCGAGCACGCTCGTGCGGGAGGGCTTCTCCGCAGCCTTGAAGTCGTCCCAAGCGAGGGCCACGTCGTCGGCCGTTTCCAGGTTCAGGTCGCCAAAGACATGCGGATGCCGCCCCACCATTTTCGCGGTCATATGCGCGGCGACATCGTGGATGTCGAAGTCTTCGCCCGCGGTGTGCGCCGCGAGGTCGGCGTGGAAGACCACCTGGTAGAGCACGTCGCCGAGCTCCTCGAGCATCTCGTCGCGGCTGCCCGACTCGATCGCCTCGATCAGCTCGTGCGTCTCTTCGGTCAGGTACTGCACCAGAGACTCGTGGGTCTGCTCTGCGTCCCACGGGCATCCGCCCGGTGCACGCAGGAGAGCCACCACGCGCACGAGTTCGTCGAGATTGGAGGCG
The DNA here is from genome assembly GCF_004403145.1 of Cryobacterium sp. TMT1-62. NCBI lineage: Bacteria > Bacillati > Actinomycetota > Actinomycetes > Micrococcales > Microbacteriaceae > Cryobacterium > Cryobacterium sp. TMT1-62. The sequence goes on from NZ_SOGZ01000051.1 coordinate 11,107, forward strand.
GATGCCGGGACGGATGCCGGGACGGTGGGATTCTCTGTAGGGGACACGCGACAACTCTAATCGCCCGGAATTGACGGAGTCTGCGGGGCCTGATCCGTCCCGTGAGGAGCCCCAGCCCCGGTCTATGCCGGCGCCATGATTTTCACGGAGGTGCCGCTGCCAGGCATCGGGATGCGGCGGGAGCTCACGGTGGCCGGCGAGCGCCGGGTAGGCGACCCAGTGTTCATCGTGGGTACCCGGAGCCGTTTGCGGGCCGCCGCCGCGATCCTGCGCCCGATGCCTGGCAGCGGCGCACCGGAGACCTGAGTGGAGTATCCGGCGTCGTACCAATTCGACGGAGATTTTCTCGAAGGAGCGCACTCTCGGTGTGTTTACGTTCGATTTGGACAGAATCTCCGTCGAATTCGTTCGGGACGGAACCGCTGAAAGACGGGTCGGACCCACGTTCACTCGTCAAGCGATCGCGACGGGCCACCCGGCCGCGGCGGGCTACGCGACCGCGACGACGGGACGCGGGAAGAGAGCGTCGAGCAGGTTGCCGGCCCAGGCGATCAGCGCCGCATCCCCAAGCGGTTCCCCGTTGATGCGCGGCATGGGCACGGTCAGCGCACCGTTCTGGGTGAAGTAGCGCGACCCGGGGTACATGCGCTGCAGGCGCACCTGCATCGAGTCGGCGAGGTTCGCCGGCGACACGCGCAGGTTCGAACCCATCGCGACGACCTCGCCGAGACTGGCCTGCTGGGCCAGCCACCGCAGCCGGGAGACCAGGATGAGGTTCTGCACCGGCTGGGGCGGCTCGCCGTAGCGATCGGTGAGTTCGTCGAGGACCAGGTCGATCTGGTCCTTCGCGGCCGTCGGCGAGCTTGCGGCGGACAGCTTCTGGTAGGCCTCGAGGCGCAACCGCTCGCTGTCGACGTAGTCTTCGGGGATGTGGGCGTCGACGGGCAGTTCGAGCCGCAGCTCCGTCTGGCCCTCCGCGACGTCGCCGCGGAAGGCGCTCACGGCCTCGCCGATCATGCGCAGGTAAAGGTCGAAGCCGACCCCGGCGATGTGCCCGGCCTGCTCGCCGCCGAGCAGGTTGCCCGCGCCGCGGATTTCGAGGTCCTTCAACGCCACCTGCATGCCGGCGCCCAGTTCGTTGTTCGCGGCGATGGTCGACAGCCGGTCGTGGGCGATCTCAGTCAACGGTTTGTTCTCGTCGTAGAGGAAATAGGCGTAGGCGCGCTCCCGGCCGCGGCCGACCCTCCCCCGCAGCTGATGCAACTGGCTGAGCCCGAACTTGTCGGCGCGGTCGATAATGATCGTGTTCGCGTTGGCGATGTCCAGGCCGGTCTCGATGATCGTCGTCGAGACCAGCACATCGAATTTGCGCTCCCAGAAGTCCACGACGACCTGTTCCAGCTGTGCCTCCGGCAACTGGCCGTGCGCCACGGCGATCCGTGCCTCCGGCACGAGCTCGGCCAGCTTCGCGGCCACCCGGTTGATGCTGGACACCCGGTTGTGCACGACGAAGATCTGGCCCTCCCGCAGCAGCTCCCGCCGGATGGCCGCGGCGACCTGGCGGTCGGAGTACGGTCCGACGAAGGTGAGGATCGGGTGCCGGTCCTCCGGCGGGGTGGCCAGGGTGGACATCTCCCGGATGCCGGTGACCGCCATCTCCAGCGTGCGCGGGATGGGCGTGGCGCTCATCGCGAGGATATCCACGTTGGTCTTGAGCTTTTTCAGCGCATCCTTGTGCTCCACGCCGAAGCGCTGTTCTTCGTCGATGATCACGAGGCCCAGGTCCTTGAACACGATGGAGTCCGACAGCAGCCGGTGGGTGCCGATCACGAGGTCGACGGTGCCGTCGAGCATGCCCGCCATGGTTTCGCGGGATTCCTTCTCGGTCTGGAATCGACTGAGCGCGCGCAGGTGCACCGGGAATCCGGCGAAGCGCTCCTGGAACGTCTCCATGTGCTGGCGCACGAGCAGGGTCGTCGGCACCAGCATGACGACCTGCTTGCCGTCCTGGATCGCCTTGAAGGCGGCGCGCACGGCCACCTCGGTCTTGCCGAACCCGACGTCGCCGGAGAGCAGCCGGTCCATCGGGATGGGCCGTTCCATGTCGGCCTTGACCTCGTCGATGGTGGTGAGCTGGTCGGGCGTCTCGGCGAACGGGAACGCCTCCTCCAACTCGCGCTGCCAGGGGGTGTCCGGCCCGAACGCGTGGCCCTTGCTGGCCATCCGTGCGGAGTAGAGCTTGACGAGTTCGACGGCGATGTCCCGCACGGCACGACGCGCCTTGGTCTTCGCGGCCGACCAATCGCTGCCGCCCATTTTGCTGAGCGTCGGCGCCTCCCCGCCGACGTAGCGGCTGACCAGGTCGAGCTGGTCGGTGGGCACGTAGAGCTTGTCACCCGGGTGCCCGCGCTTCGACGGCGCGTATTCGAGCACGAGGTATTCACGCTTGGTCTTGACCGGGTTGCGCCCGCCGCTGGAGACCTCACGCTGGGTGAGCTCGATGAACCGGCCGATGCCGTGGGTCTGGTGCACGACGTGGTCGCCGGCCTTCAGCTGCAGCGGGTCGACGACGTTCTTGCGCCGGCTGGCCAGCTTCTTCACCTGGCGCGCGTCGTAGCCCACGGTGCGGCCGTAGAATTCGGACTCGCTGACCAGGGAGAATTTCGTCTCCGGCAGTTCGAAACCGTGGTCGACGGATGCTTTCAGCAGGTAGGCGATACCGGCCTCGGGTCGGCTCGGCCATTCCGTGACGATCCGGGCGGGCAGCTCCCGCTCGGCCAGAACGTCGGCGGCGCGTTCGACCAGCCCGGCACCCTGGGCGACGATGCCGACGGTCCAGCCGGCCTTCAGCCGCTCGGCCAGGTGACCGACGGCGCCCTCGACGCTGCCCTGGAAGCTCGGCACGGCGTCGCCCTCGACCCGCACCGTGAGCAGGTCGTCGAGTTCCCGGTGCTCGGGCAGCACCGGGGCATCCGTCGGCGCCGCCTGGAAGGAGCTCAGGGTCCACCACACGTGCGCGGACGCCGGGGCGCCGGGCGCACTGAACTGCACGGCCTCCCGCAGCCGCCCGAGGGTGAGGAAGTCGCCCGACTCCAGGTCGATCGGCGCCTCGGCGCCCGCGGTCGCGGCGCTCCACGCCGCGCCCAGGAACTCCCGGTTGGTCTCGGCCAGGCTGATCGCCCGGGATGCGACGCGCTCGGGCGAGATGACGGCGACGGCCGCCTCCGCGGGCAAATAGTGGGTGATCGGCACGAGCCGGTCGACGAGAGCAGGTGCGAGGCTCTCCATGCCCTCGACCGGGATGCCCTCGGCGATCTTCGCGAGCAGGCCGGACAGGCTCGGGAACTCGTGCTGCATCTCACGGGCCCGCTGCCGAACGGCGGGACTGAGCAGCAGCTCGCGGCTCGGCGGCAGGCTCACCGAGTCGACCGGGGCAGGAAAGGAGCGCTGGTCCGCGACCGAGAACGCGCGGATCTGCTCGACCTCGTCCCCGAAGAACTCCACCCGGAAAGGGTGCGGGGCGATCGACGGGAAGACGTCGAGGATGCCGCCGCGCACCGCGAACTCACCGCGCCGCGTGACCATGTCCACCCGGGCGTAGGCAACGTTGACGAGCTCACGTGCGATGGCGGAGAGGTCGTGACCACGTTGGCCGGCGACCAGGTCGATCGGCTCGTAGTCGGTGAGGTTGTCGGCCACAGGCTGCAGCGCGGCGCGCACGGAGGCGATGACGATCAGGGGGCGTCGGGCGGCCGGGGCGCTCTCCTCCCACTCGCGCATCCGTCGCAGGGCGAAGAGGCGCTTGCCGACGATTTCGGCGCTGGGGCTGAGCCGCTCATGCGGCAGCGTCTCCCAGGCCGGGAAGTCGATGATCTCGGCGTCGGCGGCGAAGCAGGCAAGGTTCTCGTGCAGCGATTCCGACTCCCGCCCGGTGGCGGTGATCAGCAGCAGGGCCGGGGCCTTGCCCAGCCGGGTGCGCTGCTCGAGCAGGGCGGCGAGCAGCGGGGCGCGAAGCCCCTCGGTGAGAGAGAAATCGACGTTCCGGTTCGCGAAGGCGAGGGCATTGTCGAATGTGGAGGCGCGCGAAAGTGTGGCAATTAAGCCCTGGAGAGTCACCGGAGCATTCTACGCAACCCAGCTGACAGCCAGCCCGGGCGATCAAGGGGAATCAGGGGGCGTGGAACTTCTGCTGCGCGGCAGTGACGCCCTCGGCTGCGATGAGTTCGATCGCGTCGGCGGCATCCGTCAACAGGTTGGGCAGAGCCGAACGTTCCGGGGACGTGAAGTCGTGCAACACGAAGTCCGCGGCCGGCTGCCGGCCAGACGGGCGCCCGATGCCGACGCGGATGCGGATGAACTCGTTCGTACCCGCTGCGGCGATGATGTCGCGCAGGCCGTTGTGGCCGCCGTGGCCGCCGCCGACCTTGATCTTCATCGTGTCGAACGGGAGGTCAAGGTCGTCGTGGATGACGATCAGACGCGCGGGCTCCAGCGAGTAGAAGCGAAGCAGCGCGGCCACCGGCCCGCCGGACACGTTCATGAACGTGTTCGGCTTGGCCAGCACCAGTTTCGGCCCCCCGGGGAAACTGCGCCCCTCGGCGACCGACGAATTCGTTTTGTGGTTCCTGAAAGCCGCCGACAGGCGGTCGGCGAGCACGGCAGCCACCATGTGGCCGACATTGTGTCGGTTACCGGCGTAGTCGGGCCCGGGGTTGCCGAGCCCGACTACAAGCCAAAGATTGTCGTCCAGGGGAATCCTCCGCTTACGACGAAACCAGAAGGGGATGACTACTCGGCGGGAGCGGCCTCGGCGTCGCCCTCGGCGGCCTCGGCCTCTTCTTCCTCTTCCTCTTCTTCCTCGGCCGGCAGGTGCACGAACGCGACGACGGCGTCTTCGTCGGAGATGAGCGTGGCGCCCGTGGGGAGCACGACGTCCTTCGCGCGGATCTGGTCGCCGTCTTCGAGGCCCTCGATGGAGACCGGAAGGTTCTGCGGGATGCTGGTGGCCTCGACCTCGAGCAGGAGGGTCTTGGTGTCCAGGTCGGCGATGGTGCCGGGGGCCGACTCGCCGTTCAGGTGCACGGAAACCTCGACCTGAACCTTCTCACCCTTGCGGATGACGATCAGGTCGAGGTGCTCGATGATCTGGAGGAACGGGTCCTTCTGGACGTCCTTGACCAGGGTCAGGTGGCTCTTGCCGTCGATGTCCAGCTCGAGGACTGCGTTCGCGCGGCGCAGCAGCAGGCCAATCTGGTGCGCGGGGAGCGCGACGTGAACCGGGGTGGTGCCGTGGCCGTACATGACGGCGGGGATCTTGCCCAGCACGCGCAGCTTGCGGGCAGCACCCTTGCCGAACTTCACGCGCAGGTCGGCGACAATCTTGTTGGTGGCGTCAGCCATGGTGTTTCTCCTTGCGGACCGCTACGGCCCAGATCTGGTTTGCGGACGATGCCCGCAAAGGTGGGTACTGGTTCATTTTTCAACTCGAACGCGTGTCAGCGTGAGGAAAGGCCGTGAAGCATTCCGCCGCGTCGATAACGGATGCCGCACCCTCGGTTTCCCGGCGGGCGGCAGCCCTCGCCGAAGTTCAACTCGTAAGTCTAGCGGAGGCGACGGCGCGCGGCGAACGCGCGCAGCGGCATCCGTCACCGGCACCGCCCGCGTCACTCCACGTCACGGCCATGGGCCGAGCGACTAGCCTTGAAGGAGTTCTGAGAACAGATAGCTGAAGGAGCAAACGTGGCCGAAACCGGCGCAGCACAGGCAAACATTGGCGTAGTGGGACTGGCGGTGATGGGCTCGAACCTCGCCCGCAACCTGGCCAGCCGTGCGGGCAACACCGTGGCGGTGTTCAACCGCTCCCCCGAGCGCACCCGCCTGCTCACGACCGAGCACCCCGAGGCCGGCTTCGTCGCCTCAGAGACCATCGAGGAGTTCGTGGCGTCGCTGCAGAAGCCGCGTACCGCGATCATCATGGTGCAGGCCGGTGCGGGCACGGATGCCGTGATCAGCCGACTGACCACCCTGTTCGAGCCCGGCGACATCATCGTGGACGGTGGCAACGCCGACTTCCAGGACACCATCCGCCGCGAGAAAGAGGTGCGCGCCACGGGCGTGAACTTCGTCGGGGCCGGCATCTCCGGCGGCGAAGAGGGTGCCCTCAAGGGCCCCAGCATTATGCCCGGCGGCTCGGTGGAGGCCTACAAGACCCTCGGCCCGATCCTCGAATCGATCGCAGCCGTCGTCGACGGCGTCCCCTGCGTCACTCACATCGGCACGGATGGCGCCGGTCACTTCGTCAAGATGATCCACAACGGCATCGAATACGCCGACATGCAGCTCATCGCGGAGGCCTACGACCTGCTCCGCAAGGTGACCGGGCACTCCCCCGCCGCCATCGCCGATGTGTTCACCGAGTGGAACGAGGGTGACCTCGAGAGCTACCTGATCGAGATCACCGCCGAGGTGCTGCGCCAGGTCGACGCCAAGACCGGCCTGCCATTCATCGATGTCGTGCTCGACGAGGCCGGCTCGAAGGGCACCGGCGTGTGGACCGTGCAGAACGCGCTCGACCTGGGCGTGCCCGTCGGCGGCATCGCCGAGGCCGTCTTCGCCCGCGCCGTGTCCAGCCATCCGGAGCAGCGCGTCCCCGTGCGCGCCGCCATCACCGCGCGCCCGGAAATCGCCGTCGTCGGCCACACCTTCCAAGACGACGTGCGCCAGGCGCTCTACGCGTCGAAAGTCGTTGCCTATGCCCAGGGCTTTGACGCGATCATCGCCGGTGCGAAGAAGTACGGCTGGACCGTGGACAAGGGCGCCATCGCCACGATCTGGCGCGGCGGCTGCATCATCCGGGCCCAGTTCCTGAACCGCATCGTCGACGCCTACGCCAACGACCCGTCGATCGCCTCCCTGCTCGCCGACCCGTACTTCGCCCAGGCCGTCGCCGACGGCGAGTCGGCGTGGCGCCGCGTGGTCTCGACGGCGGCACTGTCGGGCATCCCGGTTCCCGGCTTCGCGTCGGCGCTCAGCTACTTCGACTCGCTCGCGAGTGAACGGCTCCCCGCCGCACTCGTGCAGGGCCAGCGCGACTTCTTCGGCGCGCACACCTATAAGCGCGTCGACATGCCCGGAACCTTCCATACCCTGTGGTCGGGGGACCGCAGCGAGATCAAGACCGAGGGCTCCTCGCACTAGAGCCGCTCCTCCGGTGGCGCAACTGTTGCCGGAGCGGACGAGTGTTGCCCGCACACCGGCAACAGTTGTCCGCTCCGGCAACAGTTTTATGCGCTGGCAACACCTGTGTGTCAGCCGGCAGATTATCGAAGGACCGGGAGGCCTGCGGTTGTGAGGATGCGCAAGAGCGAACCGCGCTGGCGCACATCGGAAGGACCCCAGCGGGCCATGCGATTGCCTTCCGAGCGGAGGTCATCCTCGCGCACCTTCTCCCGGGTGACCGCCTCCCCGGGCGTGAGTCCCCGGAGATACTCCGCCTTGAGGTATTTGCCCTGCCCGTCGAACTCCCCGATCAGACGATAGGCCGGCCACTCGAAGTCGGTGAAGTAGAAGCCGCCTCGAGGGTTGCGATGGCACGTCTGCAGCAGGGGATCGGGGAAGCCCAGCTCGAAGATCGCCACACGACTGAGCGATTCACCCGGGTTGTCCGCATTGGGCCGTCCGAAGCGGATGGCCCGTTCCGCCTTCACCCACCCCCGGGGCGACACCGACTCCTGGAGTTTCTCGCGCAGCACCTCGTCCGTCAGGAAGACCTCCGGGGATGCACTTCGCGGATTGAGGGCATGATCGATCGCGACGACGGCTGTGGCGAAACTCCTGGTGCGCGCCAGGTCGAGCAGGGTGCGCGCGGGACTGGTCACGAGCATCCCGTCGATGTCGACGATGTCACCGTCGGGAACGTCGATGCGGTGGACCGTCACGCCATTCTTGCTCCGCGCCCGGGACTGCGGTGGTGCGAGCACGTGCACCGTGCTCGGCCAGGCCTCGGCCAGGGGAATCCCCCACACGGCCGCCGCCGATTGATGGCTGATCAGAGGGTCGCGCATTCGCGTGGCGACGACCGCGCGGATCTCGGCGAGGTGCCTCTGTCGCGGTGGGAGCGGCCCCCAGTGTTCCGTCGTGGTGAAGACACCGCGGCGTAGCCGTAGTGCACTCCTCCCGAACTGCGCCTCGCGCCGAAAGTGCCGGTCGTCTGACTCTGTGGCGGCGGCCCCGCCCGAGAGGTACAGCCCGGTGTGCTCGTCGATTCGCGCGTCAGCCATCTGCCGAGGTTCGCGGTGTGAAGCGGGTACGGTGCCGCTCCCCCGTGTTCCGTGGGGCCCGCGCGGCCCGGGGAGCCTGGGGAGGGGTGGCCGCGTCGCTCCCGGCGGAACAAACGTTGCCGCAGCGGACGACTGTTGCCCGCACACCGGCAACAGTCGTCCGCTGGGGCAACTGTTGGGGAGGTTCAGCACGAAGCAGCCTTGTTTGCGATACTGGGAGCCTGATGACGAGCGACGACCACCCCGAACTCTCCGGTTACGAGCCGCTGGATGCCGGCCGGCCCCTGCGCAGTCCGCGCACCCTCCTGATCATGCGCATCGTCGTCGTGCTCGGGCTCGTGGCGCTGATCGTGCCCGGCATCCTAACGAGCGTGCAGGTGGCGACGACCACGGCCGCCAATGCGTGCAGCGTGGCCACGGCTCGGTACTATCCGGGCGCCGTCGACTTCGACGCCCGCTTCGAGCTGAACGGTCCGGGCGGCTTCGGCTGGCAGTGCTACGCGATCGATCTGAACGAGCGCGAGACATATGTCGTGCCGCTCGGCATCATTCCCTCGGCGCCCCGGGCGCCCAGCACCGAGATGCCGGCGTAGACCCGGTCCCGATCAGGACTGAGCCCCGACAGACTGGTGGCCGGTCACCGACATCCGTCGACGACCGGCCGGGGTTCGCTGTGCGAAGGGCCCGCGGCTATGCGGCGCCCTCGAACATCGAGGTGACGGAACCCTCGTCGAAGACCTCGTGGATGGCCCGTGCCAGAAGCGGCGCGATCGGCAGTACGGTGAGCGTGGGGAAGCGCTTCTCCTCGGGGATCGGCAGGGTGTCGGTGACGACGACCTCGGAGATCGCGGGATTCTGCAGCAGCTCCAGCGCCGGGTGGCTGAACACGGCGTGGGTGGCGGCGACGACGACGCCGATCGCGCCGGCGGCGCGCAGGGCCTCGGCGGCGAGAACGATTGTGCGGCCGGTGTCGATCATGTCGTCGACGATCAGGCAGACGCGACCCTCGACCTGGCCGACGATCTCGTGCACGGAGACCCGGTTGGCGACCTTCGGGTCGCGACGCTTATGGATGATGGCCAGCGGGGCGCCGAGCTTGTCGCTCCAGATGTCGGCGACGCGCACGCGGCCCATGTCGGGCGAGACGACAGTCAGGGTGGCCGGGTCGAGCTTCTCCTTGAAGTGCTCGAGCAGCACGGGCATGGCGAAGAGGTGGTCGACGGGGCCGTCGAAGAAGCCCTGTATCTGGGCGGCGTGCAGGTCGACGGCCATGATCCGGTCGGCTCCGGCGACCTTGAACAGGTCGGCGATCAGCCGGGCCGAGATCGGCTCGCGGCCGCGGCCCTTCTTGTCCTGGCGGGCGTAAGGGTAGAACGGCGCCACGACCGTGATGCGCTTGGCGGAGGCCCGCTTGAGCGCGTCGACCATGATCAGCTGTTCCATCAGCCACTCGTTGATCGGGTCGGTGTGCGACTGGATCACGAAGGTGTCCGAGCCGCGCACGCTCTCATCGAATCGCGCGTAGATCTCGCCGTTCGCGAAGGTGCGTGCGTCGGTGTGAACGAGTTCGGTACCAAGTTCCGTGGCGATGTCCAGTGCCAGTTGCGGGTGTGCTCGCCCCGAAACCAATACAAGTCGCTTTTCGCCGCTGGTCTTGATTCCAGACACCTAGTCTCCACTCTTTGCCGCAGCCGCCGCCGCATCGGTTCCTGGGCGGTTGGTCTGTACCCAGCCGTCCATATTGCGTTGTGGGGCCACGGTGAGGCCCAAGGCCCCGGCCGGCACGTCCTTACGGACGATTGTTCCGGCACCCGTGTACGCCCCGTCCCCAATCCTAATCGGCGCGACGAACACGTTGTGCGACCCGGTGCGCACGTGGGACCCGATCTCACTGTGGTTCTTGGTCACACCGTCGTAGTTAGCGAAGATCGTGCCGGCCCCGATGTTCGATCCCACTCCCACGGTCGCGTCGCCGACGTAGCTGAGGTGCGGCACTTTGCTACCCACGCCGATGGTCGCGTTCTTGGTCTCGACAAAGGTACCGATCTTGCCGTCAGCGCCCAGATTCGTGCCCGGGCGCAGATAGGCGAACGGACCGACGGATGCGCCGGCGCCGATGACCGCGAGCGTCGCATCCGTGCGCTTCACCACCGCGTTCTCGCCGATTTCACAATCGAGGAGGGTGGTGTCCGGGCCGATCACGGCACCGGTCTCGATCACGGTCGAACCGAGGATCTGCGTGCCCGGCCGGATGATGACGTCCGGAGCCAGCTTCGCCTTGAGGTCGATCCAGGTGGTGGCAGGATCCTGCACGGTCACGCCGGCCAGCTGCCAGCCGTAGACGATGAGGCCGTTCAGCTGGCGCGCGGTCTCGCTGAGCTGGGACCGGTCGTTGATGCCGGCCACCAGCCAGGCGTCGGCGACCGGCACGGCCCGCACTTCGGCCCCGGCCTGGCGCAGCAGCCCGACCACGTCGGTGAGGTACTTCTCTCCCTGCGCGTTCTCGGTGGTGACGTTGGCCAGCTGCTCGCGCAACTCGGCTACGCGGAAGACGTAGACCCCGGCGTTCGTCTCGGAGATGGCACGTTCCTCGGCCGTCGCATCCTTCTGCTCGACAATGCGGTCGAAGGCGCCCTCTTCGGAGCGCACGATGCGGCCATAGCCGGTGGCGTCTTCCGGAAAGGAAGAGAGCACGGTAGCCGAGACGTCCCGGTCGCGGTGCGCGGCGACGAAACTGGCCAGCGTGGCCGCGTTGAGCAGCGGCACGTCGCCGCTGACCACGAGCACGTCGCCCTCGAAGTCATCGGGGAGAGCGGTGATGGCCTGCTCCACGGCCCGTCCGGTGCCGGGCAGCTCGTCCTGGTCGACGATCAGGCTCTCGGGCAGGTCCTTGCCGACGAGGGCGGCCAGCTGGTCGCGCTCGTGGCGCACCACGGTGACGACATGTGCCGCTTCGAGGGCGCGGGAGGTCGCCAGCACATGGCTGAGAATGGGCAGACCGGCCAACTCGTGCAGTAGTTTCGGAGTGCTTGATTTCATGCGGGTGCCCTGGCCGGCGGCCAGCACGACGATTGCGAGTCGGGAATCAGTCACGGGGTTTCCTCTAGCTTCGGTGGAGCCGCCCGGGGAAGACCGGATGGTGACGCCATGCAGTGCTCCGCCGCCAGGACTCGAACCTAGACCTAACAGCTCCAAAGGCTGTCGTGCTGCCATTACACCACGGCGGAATTCGTCGACCGCGGGCCGACCAACGGTGACAAGTCTGCCAGATATCGCGCCGATAGCGCGCCCCGGCGCTCCTGGGACGCGCTCCTGCGCCGGTTGGCGTGCCCGAGCGGGATAATAGACGGATGCCCGCACATGACGAAGTCGACCGGATCGTTGACGCCTGGCTGCGCGAACGGCCCGACCTCGACTTCGCACCGCTTCAGGTGCTGTCGCGCGTGGCCCGTCTGTCCAAGCACCTGGACCGCGCCCGCCGCACCGCGTTCTCCCGCTCAGAGTTGGACTCCTGGGAGTTCGACGTGCTCTCGGCGCTGCGCCGCGCGGGGGCACCCTACGAGCTGAGCCCGAAGGCCCTGCTGCAGCAGACGCTGGTCTCCAGCGGCACGATGACCAACCGGATCGACCGGCTCGTCGAGCGCGGGCTGGTCACCCGGCGCACGGACCCCAATGACGGACGCGGCATTTTCGTGGGGATGAACCCGGCCGGGCTCACCCGGGTGGATGCCGCCATCACCCGGCTGGTCGACGCCGAGGCCGAATTGCTCGCCATGCTGTCGCCGAGTGAGCAGGCCGGTCTCGCGACCCTGCTGCGCAAGCTCAGCCTCGGCTTCGACTGAGTTATTTCGCGATCGAGGCCTTGGGAAAGTCCCGCCAGGTGCGGAAGAAACGCGCCTCCACGGCGGCGGCCCCGTTCTGTTCCACTGCGTGCAGCCGACCGTAGCTGAAGGCGTTCTCACCCTGCAGGTACGCGGCCATGCCGAGCCGGAGCAGCTTCTCCCGGGCGACGACGCTGTCCTGATGGTCGCCGAGGGTGTCCTGCACCTGCCGGGCCGCGGCTACGAGCCGCACCGCTCGGCTGCGCCGCAGCGGCGTGGCCGTCTCGGCCGCATAGCGCAGCTGCTTGGCCCGTTTGCGCGCCTCGTGCAGCGCCTCGTCGCGCACAGCGCCCGACGGGGTGCCTTGCGCCAGGAAAACGGATGCGCGCAGCCGCTTCCAGTCCGCGCGGATCAGTTCGGGGATGACGATGCTCGCGGGCTTGTCCGCCGGAGGGAGCAGCGGCGGGGCGGCCAGCACGGCGTCGAGTGTGTCGAGCAGCCGGAAGTACCGCTCGGAGTCGAGGGCGGCGAGGGTCTGGCTGCAGGCACCCCGGATGACCGCCGCGAAATGTTCGTCGATGCGCTCCGTCAGCGGACCCACGACGAGTTCGGCCGGTTCCTGCCCGAGCCGGTGGGCGAGGCGCTGCCGGATCACCTCCGCGTCCCGGGCGGCGCCGAGCGAGCCGGCCAGCCAGCGCAGCTCGTTGCGGAGAGGCCCGGTGACCGCGGTGTCCAGACAGTCCCGGTAAGTGGACAGGACCGAGCGCAGGCGGCGGGTGGCCACGCGCATCCGGTGCACGCCGTCCACGTCGTTCTCTCGGACCCGGGCATCCTGAGTGCCGATCGCCCGCACCTGTTCGTGCACGTACTTCAGCAGCACGGCACCGGCGGAGCTCTTGCGGGTCGGCCGAGGTACTGGGACCGTGACGAAGGGCGGCAGAGCGTCGCCGAGGGCGCGGGCAAGTTTGGACGGGGTTCCGGATGGCTCCACGCCGACCGACGCGAGCCGCACCTGGGCGGCGTCGAGCAGGTCGCGGGAGCCGTGCACGAGCTCGACCTCCCATTCCCGCCAGGTCTGGCTGAGCGGCTCCGGCGCGAGCCGGTCGGCCTGCACCTCGTCGTCGCACACCTCGGCGAGCACCTGGTCGTCCTCGCCGACGAGTTCGTGCACCGTGCGTCGGGTGCGCAGCCGCACCACGGGCACCAGTGTGCGGCCGCGGAGCACCGCGCGCACGAGGTTGAGGATGGCCTCCGGGATGTGCTCCGGGTGCTCGCCCAGCGGCTCCCGAATCTCGCGACGCTCGTCAACGGCGACCGGGAGCTTGAGGTGCCAGCCGGCGTCGACTCCCCCGGTGCGGCGGCGCAGGGTCAGCCGCCGGCTGGCGAGGACCAAGTCGATGCTGTCGTAGTAGAGGGCATCGAGGTGGTGCTCGACGGGCGGCTCCACGTGGGTGACGCCCGGCAGGTCGTGCAGGGGCGGCAGCGTCGTCGCCGGGTTGACGTCGAAAGTGCGTTCGATCTCGGCATAGCCAGCGGAAGTCATGCTTCAGTGTAATTCGGCCAGGCGGCCCGGAGGGGAAAAGCTGACCCCCAGTTTCCGGCCGGTTCTCAGATCCCAGGCCGCCGATCGTTACCCGAACCGGCCGTTGACGTAGTCCGCGGTGCGCGGGTCGATCGGGTTGCCGAACATGGCGTCGGTGGGTCCGTGTTCCACGATCCCGCCGGGCGTGCCCTGAGCGGCGAGGAAGAAGGCGCAGTTCTGCGAGACGCGCTGCGCCTGCTGCATGTTGTGGGTCACGATCACGATGGTCACCTCCCGGGCGAGTTCGAGCATGGTCTCCTCGATCACCCGCGTCGACGTGGGGTCGAGGGCCGAGCACGGTTCGTCCATGAGCAGGATGCGCGGAGTCACCGCCAGGGATCGGGCGATGCACAGGCGTTGCTGCTGGCCGCCGGACAGCCCGCCGCCCGGCTCCCGAAGACGGTCCCGCACTTCCTTCCACAGGCCGGCCTTGGTCAGGCAGCTCTCCACGAGGTAGTCCTTCTCGTCGTTCGAGGCACGCTGGCCGGTGAGGGTGAGGCCTGCGATGACGTTGTCGTAGATCGACATCGCCGGGAAGGGGCTGGGCTTCTGGAAGACCATCCCGATGTGTTTGCGGGCGTCGACGAGCTTGCGTTCCGGGTCATAGATGTCTACGCCGTCGAGGAGCACCTCTCCGGCCAGGCTCGCGGAGGGAACGAGCTCATGCATCCGGTTCAGGATGCGCAGGAACGTCGACTTGCCGCAGCCCGACGGCCCGATCAGCGAGGTGATGACGCCCGCGGCCATCACGAGGTTGACCCGGTCGAGAACCTGACGCTCGCCGAACCAGGCGGAAACGTTGCGGCCTTCGAGGGTGGCCAGTGGGGCGAGGTCCCCCACAGCCGCGTGGCCCGGGGCTTCCGGGGACAGGTCCTGGCCGGCCGGGCGTTTGTGCCACGGCACGGACAGGCGACTCGTCACGGTCGGCACGGCGGATCGAGCCGGCGGGCGCAGCCTGCTCTCTCGCTGCCGTGGCGCCTTCTGTAGCGGCAGCACCTGCGTCGCGTCAGCGTTGATCATTTCGTCGTTCATGGACTCCATCGTTTCTACAGCAGGTTCGGAAGCAGGCGCACCATCTGGTCGGCCACGAACAGGCCGCCCACGGTGACGACGGGGAGGAAAACCGTCCAGGTTTTGCGGAGGCCGACGCGTCGATAGGCCCACACGGCGGCAAGCTCGACCAGCAGCAGGAACTGCAAGGCGAACACAAGCGCCCACACCGTTCTGGTGTCAGTGGCGAGCTCCCGGTCGACGGCAGGCAGGGTCACGAATGTGGTCGCTCGGACGCCCGCCGGTTTCGTTTCCGAAACGAGCTCAGCATCCACCCGGGCGATCCCGCTCGGCACAAACGCGGGGCCGCGAGCCGTCACGAGGATCAGGCGGCTCTTCCCCGCGCCGAGGGGAGCCGGCATGGGGTCACCCGCGTACCGAACGCCGAGAACGGAGAATTCCTGACGGCCCTGCCCGGTGATGACGGTGAACTGCTGCCCCGGTCGTAACTCCTGCAGTCGGGCGAAAGGGCCGCCGTAGGCAGCGGCGCGGCCCATGATGACGCTGTAGCCGGCCTGGCCCGGCAACACGGTATCGCGGCGGTGGCCCGGTCCGGCACGCAGGGTACCGGAGTCGGTTCCTTCGACGACCACCTCGTGCACCCCGATCGAGGGAATGTCGATCAGCGCCACTGGGGCTCCGGCCTCGAGCAGAACCTGGTCCACGGTGCCCTCGCTGACCGGGGCCGTGCCCTGAGCGAGCTCTGCTCGCAGCGAGTTCGTCAGCTGCTGCTGCGAGACGAAGTGCTGCACTTGGCCGAAAATTGTGAGGTTGGCGAGAAAGCCGAAGATGAGCACGGCAACGATCGTGAGCGTGGTGCGGATGGCCTGATCGCGCGCGCTCAGCTCCACGAATGCACGCGGGGGCACGGGCATGCGCCGCGGCGGCGTTGGCAGCTTCGGTCGCCGGAGCGTTGTGGCGACCGTCACGATGTGACCGGCCCGTAGCCGAGTGCGAGGTCGGGCAGTGGGCGTCGCGACCGGCGGAGCCGAAGCAACTGGCGCACCGCCAGGACGAGCGCTGCCAGGAGCATGAGCATCGCCGTGAGGAACCACGGCAGGATGAGCGTGAACGAGTCGCGGGTCAGCGACCAGAGAGCCGTGCCAGCGATGTCCACGGGCGGAGTCATCGTCACGTGGCCTCGGAAGAAGGTCCACTGGCCGACATCTTCAAAGGTTGCCCTCATGGTGCGTGTCTCCCCCGGTGCGAGGTTGGCAACCTCGACCGTGTCGAGCGTCTGGACGGGCAGGTTGATCGCATTGTCGAGCCAGAACCGGAGGCTCGAGGTGATCGGGGCGGTACTGACGTTCTTCATCGTGAACTCCAGGGTCAGGTCCCCGCCCTCCGGCCCGATCTGCGGAGCGGGTAGCACGGTGAGCCCGCTGACATAGAAGAAATCGTGGATGTTCGTCGGCTCCCCGCTCATACCGCTAGGCCCATTCGTGGCAGCCTCGGCGCTCGCGGGGGTCGCGGTGAGCCCGGCAAGCCCGCAAATCAAGGACATTGCGATGAGGGTCACGGCCGTCAGGCGGGGCGCGGCAGTGGATGTGAGCACAATTAAGTTAGTCCATTCCAGGTTTCGGCATGCTGGACGCAGAGCAAACGACGGGGAAACGCGATCTCGCGCGCGAGCACCAATGCACCGACTCAACAGACGCATAGACGCCGACGAACGCCCGAAGACCACGGGACAACTCGTCCCGTGGCCTTCGGACGTACGGTGTGCTGCCTACTTGTCAGCGCGGCGGAAGCGACGCGCGATAATCACGCCGGCCCCGGCCGCGAGGGCGAGCATGCCCGAAGCCAGCAGCGGAAGGGTGTTGGCGGTTCCGGTCGACGCGAGCTCCTTGTCGGCCTTCGTCGCTGCGGCAACGCGCTCTGACGAGCCAGACGCCGGGTTGCCCGACGAGCCGGAGTTGAGGCCCGGCGTCACAGCAGGAACCGCAGCCGGCGTCGCGGTCGGCGTTGGCGTCACAGTCGGCGTCGGCGTCGCGGTCGGCGTCGAAGTCGCGGTCGGCGTCGGAGTCGGAGTCGGAGTCGGCGTCGGCGTCGGCGTCACCGGCACATCGGCCTGCGGCAGGAACGTGAAGGCGCCGGTGACCGGAACGACGCTGATCGTACGGTAGAAGGCGGCGGTCACTGTGACACCAGAGTTCATCGTGCACGCGAGGCCCAGGCTGTAGTTGCCGCCGGCGTTCCTGGCCGCAGTCTGGGAGTTATTGATGAGCGAGATCGGCGCGAGGGTCGGGTTGAGCACGTTGCGTGTCGCTCCGTTGAACGCGAGGGGCGCGTACGCCTTCCAGGTGAGGACGGTGTTTTCGGTTCCGGGGGTGGCCAGGAAGGCGAAGATATTCGTTGAGTTCGCCGGGCAGGTGAACTCGCCGTTGATGTCGCCCTGAGTGGAGGAGCCGAAGAGGTCCTCCTTCCAGCCCCAGACGTAGCCGTCCGACTTCTGGACGGCATCCGTGTCGTACATGTAGACGGGAGCGGCAGAACCATTCGTCTGCGTTGCGGCTGTCGCGGCACTCGCCGCGGCCGTGGCTCCGGCGACCAGAGCGAGCGAAACGACGCCGGCGGCGACGAGACACGACTTCTTGTTGATCTTCATTTATTTACAGTCCTGTTCTTGGGCGGAGGTCACTTGGAGATTCGAACGGCGGTGGTGGTCGAGGGTGCGAGAATGCCGAATTTTTTCTTCAACGAACCGGCTTTGGCGGCAAAAGTCGTCTGGGAGTTCGTCAGGCTGGCGCTTTTTGTCGGATCGAGCAGGTCGGCCAGAGTCGAGTCATATGCGGCATTCGTCGGGTCAACTCGTGCGTACTGAACAACGAGGTACGTGTCGCGTCCCCAACGAGAGTCGGCGTAGTAGGCGGCCACCGGGGCCATCGAGGTGCCGGTGCCTGTCACGGGGGTGGTGCCTGCGACCAGGGAGCCCAGGACCGTGGTGTCCTTCTTCTTGGGGAAGCTCGCACCAGTGTTCATGGCGACCCAGCGGGACACCGACATAGGCGCGACAGTGTTGATACCCAGGTCAGAGGCGTCGTGCTCCTGACCCACGGTGACACACGAACCCAGGGTCGAATCCGTGACGCCGATTTTGGACATGAAGTCCTTGCGCGTTCCGGAACCGGCCTGCGGGATGACCGGTGTGACCTTCACTCCGCCGAGGGTGGTGACGCTGCAGGTGTAAAGACTCGTCATGGTCGCGGTGTCGATGGTACCGATGCCGGCTGCCGTCGAAGCGCTGTCATACGCGTAGGCGATCGCGTCGCGACCGAAAGGCACCTGGATCAGGCTACCTGCCGGGTCGACCGTGCCTGATCCGGACGAACGGGCGATGTCGATCTGCCCCGTGATGACGACGCCCGCGGGCGCGCCGACGGTTCCGGACGTGTACGGGGCGCCGTCAATGGAACGGAGAAGGGCCGTGCGCCCGTCGCTTGAGCCATTCGGGCGACCGAAACGCACACCGGAGGACTTCGTCGTGATGAACGGGGTGCCGGTCGCGTCGAACGAGCCGATGCTGTTTCCGTTGGCTGTCGAACGAACCGACGCGCCCGAAAGGCCCGAACCGTTGGCCAGGGCGCTGACGACGTCCTCGAGGGTGTCGGAGCCGACGATGGAGTAGCTGTTCGAGACGGGCTCGGCGTTAGCCGGGCTGACGATGACAAGGCCGGAGATGGCCACGCCGACAGTTGCGCAGAGCGCAAGAGCCTTCTTGGTGTTCACTGGGGTGCCTTTCGTGGGTGATGCAGGAGACGGATCCGGATGGGTCCCTCTTGTCTCAGCGCTACGGTCCGAAGCGGGGAACCCGCGCGAAGCGTCACGTTGGGCGCGCATCAGGATCGTCTCCGAACGCGCGAAATAAAGGGGACGCCGCAGGCGGCGAGCAGGCCGGAGAGCAGCCCGGCCGGCACCGCCGCGCGTACCGGTCCCATGACCGGGTCCGCGGGCGTCGGTCTCGCCACCAAGGGGTCGACGACGGTGCCCGTCGCGGCCGGGTCGACCGCGGCGTCGGCCACCACCGGCGCGGCTTGAGCCTGGAACTCTGCCGGACCGTAGGTTGACGGGGTCGGCACATAGGCCGGCCTGTCGACCGCAGGGGCAGTCTCGGGCATGGCCATTGCTACGACCGGGCTGCCGCCCTGTTCGATTGCGGTCGCGGCGGCGAGCGCCTGGTCCACCCAGCTCTTCGGGAGCGGGGTGTAGCCGCGCGGCAGCTGCCCGATCTCCGTCCCAGGTACCTGGCCTGCCACCACCGCGTACCGGATCAGGTTGGCGTAGATGGCCCTCTGGGCGGCATCCGTTTGCAGCGGATTCAACGCGGCATAGACCGGCATCGTCATTGGGTACGCTGTGGCGGCAGCCTTGGCGCTTGGGTTCGCCGGGTCGTATTCGAGCACCTTGGGGTTTGTGCTGGTCGGCACCATGGCGGCGGAGGCCGCGAGCATGGACTCCGGCGATGGCGCCACGAACGAGCCCGCTGAGTTCTGCAATGACGCCGTCACCGTTTGGTAGCGAGCGGCCGCGGCTGCGGTGGTGACGCCAAGCACGCGCTGGTTGCCCACCAGGCTGCGCACGCTCTTGCCGAACTTCGGCGGGACGCTGGTGGGGTTCCAGTCGCCGAGCTCCTGCCCGTCGCCGCGCAGGGTGAGATACGCGCCGCTCTCGAAGTCGCTGGTGTAGGGGCGCCAGGTGACCAGGTTCACTGCCGTTGTTCCGGTGCCGGCAGCGGCCGCGGGCCGCTCCAGTGGATCAGCCTTCGGAAAATTCGTGCGGGGAATCGTCATGGCCGTCCCGGACGGGTTGACAGCGGCATTGGTGGACGACCAGGGGTTGACTTTCATTCCCCACGTGTCGGGCGTTCCGTTCAGGAAATCGACGGCGGCGGGGTCGGAAAGGACGTAACGCCACAGTTGCTGGGCCTCGTCGGATCTCCCGGAGGGAAGGAGCATGTCTCCCAGGGACGGCCCGGTCAGGTCCTGGTACTTCCACTCATCGTCGTTGACCGCCAGAAAATCGGGGTCGACCATGAGGTTGCGCGCGTTCGCGCCAGGGTTCGCGGAGTCGGTGTAGCCGAAGAACTTGAGGGAGTCCGACGTGGCCGGCGCCCCGGAAGGCAGTGAGTCGAGATACGAATTAGTGAGGAGCTTGGCGACCAGGCGAGGCGTGAGGTTCAGTGACGTGAACGCCTCGGTATTCCTGGCCTTGTATTCCTGGGGAACTGCGCCAACCGGTTTCACCCGGCGGTCGATGGAGAACGAAACTGCGACGCCGCTGAGGGCGATCGGTGCGTATGCGACGGGATCGACCCTGTCGGTTTGCAGGGGACGTGAGGTGAGAGCCAGCGGGCTGGGTGTCGTGAGGCTCGCCGCGGCAAGCGCGTCCTCCTCGTTGCCGATGCTGAGCGCGAAAGAGGAACCCGCCGCACCGGTGCACACTTTGGGTTGCCATGACCCGATCGCCGCGGCGACCAGTTCGCTTCCGGAGAGCTGCTTCTCGGCCGAGCCGATGGCGCAGCGCTGGCCGATGGGCTTGAAGTCCAGCTTGACGGCCACACTGTGCTTCCAGGAGTCCCACAGCAGGCCGGACTTGGTGATGTAGGACTCCCCCGCGTCGCTTTTTCCGCGCGGGATGACCACGAGCCAGCAGGATTTTCCGGAGACAGAGCCGTCCGCGGCGGTCACGGGTGTGCCACAGCCCAGGCCCGGGGACTGCATCGCGGTCTGCACCTCGAATTTGACGGAGCCGTCGCCACTGTCGCTCGATCCGGCCCAGGGCACCTCATTCGTCGTGTACTGGGTGTAAAACTCGTTGGTGGCCAGGTCAACGCCGGAGATGCCGTCGGGCAATGTGACCCCGGTGTCGGACGGCGAACCGGTGGCCTTCTGCACGAGGCCCGTCAGGGGATCCACGACATGATGCGTGAGAACGTTGGCCGAGTCGGCGAACACCGACGAGATCGAACCGCCCGTGGATGCGCGGTAGGGAATCGCGGTGAACGCCGGAATGGTGAACCCGTTGGCGGGAGATGTGTACTGCGCGTCCTGCGGGGCCACCTGGTCCTGGCTGACCGCGGTGTCGCGGGTGGACGCGGCCTTGCCGGGGAAGCCGCCGTACTGGCAGGTCGTACGATCCGGGCGGCTGGAATCCGTCGGGTCGTCTCCCCAGCACTGCGCGATCTGGAGGAAGTCCTGACCTCCCGAACTGCCATCGGGCCGCTCGGACTTCGTGCCTCCGCTCCAGTTGACGACGATCCCCTGGGAAACGAGGTCCTCGGTTTGGGACACGGTGACCTTGAGGTCGGGGAAGGGGGCGGTGGCGACGTCCGGGTCGTAGCCCCTCGACGCGACCGTGACCGCGGTCGACGTGTCAGCGGATGCTGCAGAGGGAACCAGGGAGCCGAGCGCGGCGACACCCACGCCGACCAGCAGACCGACGACGATTCCGCTGGCGCCGGCGCGGGCCCAGAGCGCGTTCTTCGGGGCGAACGTGACGCGCTTCACTTGGTTCCTGCCTTCGCGACACGCGGTTTGAACCGGCCGGCGAGCACCGGCGGCAGCACGGCGGCGGCCAGCAAAAGAAGCCCGGCGACGAGCATGATCGATTGCTGGGCGCCCCACCCGCCTTCCGCCAACGTGAACGGTGCGGCGATGGCCGTGCCGACCACGCCGGTTGCCGTGGCGCCGACCGTGGACACGAGGGCGCCGTTCTCGTCGTACACGGGCGAGGCCACCGCGCCTGATGCCGCATCCGTCCCGCCTTGCGCCACCGCACCTGTTCCCCCGGACCCTGCCGGCGAAGCCGTTCCCCCGGCAGTTGTCGCGGCGGCTGAGCCGGCCGCGCCACCACCCGATCCGCTACCGGACACGGCCGTGTCTGCCAGCGCCCCGGCCGTGCCGGTGGTGCACTGGTTGGCCCCCATCTTGTCGCAGGCGGCCGGCTGGAGAGCCGTGGTGGCCAGCAGGTTGCTTGACGGGGAGTCACCTGGTTTGAATGTCGGGTTGTTGCATTTGTTGATGTCGACGCCGCTGGCATCGGCGCCTGGCACTCGCTTGATCTGGTCGAAGCCGGCCAGCACAAGGTTCATCGGCAGAGGCGAGTAGCCCAGGGCTTCGGCCTGCTGCTGCCCCTCGCAGAGCATGTAATGTGCGAAGGTACCGAGGGTCAGGCCCTTTTTGGCGGTGAAGACGCCGCCGACTTCGGTCGGCACGATCATGTAGGAGTAGCTCGCGAGTGGGTAGGTGCGGGGGTCCGCGTTGTTGTACACGCCGTCCAGGATCTGGGTGAGGTAGGTAGGCCCGGGTGTGGTGTTGATGGATGCCTTCAGCAGTGCGACGGCCACGGAATTGGCCGTGGGTTCCGTGTAGTAACCCGCGGCGTTGAGCACCTTGGCGACGGGGAAACCGGAGTTCTTGGCGTAGGAGTACTCCACGTAGGTGATCGCACCCTCGCCGTAGTCCTGGCTCACGTAGCCGGCGACGCCTGAGGATCCGCTTTGCGCCTTGGCGTTGCCGTAGGTGGGGAACTGCGAGGTGAGGCCGCAGGGGGCAGACCGGCCGACCTTCGTGCAGAAGGAATTCCAGAGGGCCGGGTGCTGCTTGGACATCCAGAGTGTGAATTGCGCCGTGGAGCCGGAGCCGTCCGAGCGAACGACGGGCACGATACCCTTGTCGGGCATGGCCAGCCCGGGGTTGTCGGTCGCGATGGCAGGGTCGTTCCACTTCGTGATGGCGCCGGTGAAGATCTTGGTGATGACCTCTCCGCTGAGCCGAAGGTTTGTGACTCGCTTGCCGCCGATTTTCAGGTTGTACATGAAGGACGTGCCACCAGCCACGATGGGCATGTAGGCGTAACCGCGGGCAGGCACCTCGGGGGCCGAACCGTCCTCCGGGGCGGTCTGGAACGGGATCTCGCTGACGGCGAAGTCCACGTTGCCCGCGACGAAGTCACGGCGCCCGGCCGATGAGCCGACTCCGGAGTAGTTCACCGTCATCGCGTAGTTATTGGCAACATTCTTGCGCCACTGGTCCAGGGCGTTCTGCGACCAGGTCGAGCCGGTACCGGTGATTTGGTCGTAACTCGCTGCCTGGGCAGCTGGCGCCGTGAAAACGCTCAGCAGCACAACGACGAGCGCGAATAAGGCTCGGACTGTGCGAATCTGTCGGGTTTGCGGCGTCACGAGGACGTCTCCTTCGTGGTGAGGTCGGTAGGTGAACTGGTCGGCCGGAGCATTGAATTGGTTCCGGTGATCCCCGGACCGAGGTCACCCCGTACGCTCATCCGTTGCAGGTCCCGCTCCGATGCGGCGTCGACGCGCAGTCGCCGCCGACGGGACAACTGGCCGGGACCGGTGCCGCCAATGAGTCGAGCAATGGCGAAGAGGGTGAGCACCAGGAGGATCAGGACGGCGGCCGTGCCGAAACCTCGGGCGATCATGGTGGGCTCAGGAGACTTGACGAAGTCGAAGACCTGCAGCGGGAGGGAGATCATCGGGCCGGCGAAGGGGTTCAGGTTGGTCACCGCGGTGACACCCGAGGTGAGCAACACTGGGCTGGTCTCGCCGATGCCGCGGGCTGTGCCCAGGATCACGGCCGTTGCCAGTCCGGGCCGGGCGGTCGGCAGCACGACATACCAGATGGTGGCCCAGCGGGAGGAACCGAGGGCATAGGCGGCCTCCCGCAGGTTGCCGGCGACCAGGCGAAGCACGATATCCGAGGCCCGGATGACGATCGGGAGCATCATGACGGTGATCGCCATGGCCGCGGCGAAGCCCGACCGCTGGTGCGTGATCAGCACGATGATCGCCGAGTAGACGAACAGGCCGGCCACGATGGACGGCAGCGCGGTCATCGCATCCGAAATGGTGCGCACGAACCTCGCGAATCGGCCACCGACCTCGTTCAGGAACAGGGCGGTCGTGATGCCGAGCGGAATCGTGACCGCCAGCGCCATCGAAATCTGCATGAGCGTGCCCAGGATCGCGTGCACGATACCGCCCAGGTCGAGGCCGTCGAGGGGTCCGGCCAATTCCATGCTCTGGATGAAGAAGTTCAGATGAGGCAGGGCTTCCTGCCCGCGTATCAGAGTGAACGCCACGACGAAGACCAGGGCGCCGAAGAGCACCACACCGGCGCTTGATAGCAGCACCGCCATCACGCGGTCCTTGACCTCCTGCGCGTCGCTCGTGAAGCTTACGAGCAGGGCGTAGAAGCCAAGGAACGCCAGATACGCCACGAGCGCCCAGCCCACGCCGCCGGAAAGCGGAGTGATCCAGCCGAAGAGGAGCACCGCGACGGCGATTCCGGCTGCGGCGGCACCGAGAACGTTGAACCGGTCGTCGAGCCGGGCGCCGCGCACCCGGCGTCGCGGTCCGATCGGGGTGCCGTCGTAGGCCGGGATCGTCGTGGTGTGGGTGTCGTTCGTCGTGCAGGTGCTGGTCGCGGCGTGCGTGATGTTGGGTGCGTGCGTGATCGTCATCAGTCGCTCTCCGCCCCGGATCGAGACCGTGCCACGATCGACGAGGCCGTGAAGTTGATCACGAGGGTGATCAGGAACAGTACGAGTCCGGCTGCCATCAGCGCGGAGAGGCCGAATGAGCTGGATTCGCCGTAGCGGAGGGCGATGAGCGCGGAGACGGAGTTGGTGCCGGTCTTCAGCACCTCCCAGTTGATCGTGAAGATCGGCGAAATGATCATGTAGACGGCGATGGTCTCACCGAGAGCACGGCCGAGGCCGAGCATGGTGCCGCCGATGATGCCGCCACGACCGAAGGGCAGCACGACCGCACGGATCATGCCCCAGCGCGTCGACCCGAGCGCGAAGGCGGCCTCGCGCTCGCCGATCGGCGCCTGGGAGAAGGCCTCGCGCATGACCGACGTCTGGGTCGGGACCACCATGAGGCCGACGACAATGCCGGCGATGAACGCCGAGGAGGTGAACGCGCTGGCCTCGGTGAGCGCTTGCCCACTGGCGTCCGCCACCCGGAACAGCGGGATCCAGCCGAAGTAGCTGGAGATCCAGGTGGCGACCGGGATCACGTTGCCCTGCAAGAAGAAGACGCCCCAGAGGCCGAAGACCACGCTCGGCACGGCGGCCATCAGGTCGACGAGCGTGACGAGCGTGGAGCGCATCCGGCCCTGGGCGACCTCGGAGATGAGCAGGGCCGTGCCGAGGGCGAGCGGCACGGCGACGCACATCGCGATCACCGCGATCGTGATGGTGCCGAACAAGACGGATGCGATGCCGAATTTCTGCGACTCCGGCGACCAGTCCTGCTCGACCAGAAAGCTGAACCCGGCGACGCCGAGGGCCTCCGAGGCACGCAACGCCAGGAACACGCCCACGGCGAGCATGATCGCCACGGTGATGCAGCCGGCGAAGTAGGCCACCGAACGGAACACCGAGTCCGAGACCGAGGGACGTGCTGTCAGTAAGCGGCGCGGGGACGAGTCCGGGTTCGCCGGGTCGACCGTTGGCGGCTCGATCGCAGGCGCGTCGAAGAGGGTCGAAAACGACATGGGTGTCCTTGCACATTCGGGTGTGGGGAGCGGAACGAACGCGGAGGTAGCACGTCCGAGACACATGTTTGGGGCGCTTGGTTAACACTGAGCGTCGATTTGTCCAGCTAGAGGTGGACGCGTAGTGGAGAGTTGAGCGCGCGGGATTGCACCCGGTGCAGGACCGGGGGCCCCGAAGAGGGCGCCCGCACGTGGGCGCGCATTACGGCGGCAGCCGAGTCACGGGAGAACGGCGGCCGCGCGGTGAGCGCGAAGTGGCGTGCGCCACCGAGCGGTTTAGCTCGCTACGTTTATATACGGCGTCACCGCGCGCCCGCCACCGCGGCGTAGGTATTCGCGGTCGCGGCAACGGTGTTCACATAGGATTCGACGTGGTTGTACGCGAACACGGCGGCGCGCCAGCGATCGGGCCGGGACAGCTCGCCGTAGTGGCAGAGGTAGCGGCCGGCGGCGAGGGCGGCATCGTCGATTTGTTGCGGGTCGTCGACGCCGTCCCCGTTGCCGTCGGCGCCCCATCGCTGCCAGGTTGCCGGAATGAATTGCAGGGGCCCGACCGCGCGGTCCCATTCGGTGCTGCCGTCCCAGACTCCGCGATCGGTGTCGCTCATCGCGGCGAAAGCGCTGCCATCGAGTGCGGGGCCGAAGATGCCCGGGCGGGCGGCGCCATCCGCTCCGAGTGCCGAACCGTCGTGGCTGCCGTGACCGGATTCGACGTTGCCGAGGGCGGCCAGGGTACTCCAACCGAGGTGGCAGCCCGGTTGTTCGGCCGCCAGGGCCAGGGACGCCCCTGCATAGCCGAGCAGGGCGCGCACTGGGATGCCGGCCGCTTGGGCGACGCGGGTGGCCCAGGCAGGGTCGGCGAGCGCCGCATTGCCATCAATCGGAGGCGTAACCGTCGGCAGGGCAAGCGTGGCGGGCGCTGGTTCGGCCGCGGGCAGCGATCGGGCAACCTCTGGCGGCACGGTGGTGATGACCGCCGACGCGGCCGGTGCGAGACTCGCCCGCACGCCCTCGGGTGCCTGGAAACCGGGTACCAGCCAGCCGAAGACCAGCCAGCCGACCACGGAGAGGCCGGCAACCGTGGCGATCATGGGGGTTCCGCGGTGCTTGCGCACGGTCACCAGGACAGGGCCCGTTCCTCGTCGGAGAGTACCCGGTTGCCGCGCTGCCCGGCCTCCGTGGCATGACGGGCGTCCGCACCGACGAGCGCGCTGTGGAAAGCCTCAATGGTTCCAGCCGAGGCCTCGCGGCTGGTCGACGCCGCGCCATACCAGCGCCCTGCAGTCATCACGACTACATCACCGACGCTGATCACCCACCCGTGTGTGCCGGCCTTGGGACCCGTGACAACCGTGGCGACCATCGAATCGCACTGGCCCTTGAGTTCGAGGACGTGGGCTCGCGCGCTGGAGAACGTTGCGTAGACGGAGGAGCTACGGCCGAGCTCGCGCCGGTTCGAGGCGAGCAGTCGCCAGATACCGGAGTGCCGCGGCGCTCCCGTGAGCAAGGGACCGGCGCGGTGCCCGTCACGCACGGCGACCGCCCTAACGGGAGTGCCGACATTCTGCACGCTCTCACGGAAAGCCACCCATCCATGCAATCGGGGGTCGGCGGCGGATTCAAACGCCGAGAAGACGATGCTCGGGCTCGGCGACAAGATGACTCCCTGGGCAAGGATGATGCAGCGAAGGGGCCACTGTGACGTGTAAGCGGCTCGAATAGGCCGACCCCGCGTGTACTGTCCAGCCCACGAATGTCCGGTCCGGGAGCATCACCTGAACCGGAGGTGAACGAGGGATGTCCGGCGCTGAAAGAACGCGCGAAAGATGTCCCGCACTCGGGGGTCG
The DNA here is from genome assembly GCF_004403145.1 of Cryobacterium sp. TMT1-62. NCBI lineage: Bacteria > Bacillati > Actinomycetota > Actinomycetes > Micrococcales > Microbacteriaceae > Cryobacterium > Cryobacterium sp. TMT1-62. Next base: position 38,206 of record NZ_SOGZ01000051.1, read on the forward strand.
TCTTACCGGCGGAATGCCTTCCGGGCCAGCCAGTTTCCGAGGAACTGCACCAGCTGCACAAGCACAATGATCAGCAGCACGGCCGCCCAGGTCACCACGGGATTGAACTGGCGGTAACCGTAGAGCAGCGCGAAGTTTCCGAGGCCGCCGCCGCCGACGTAGCCGGCTACCGCCGACATGTCCACGAGCGCCACGAAGATGAAGGTGTAGCCGAGGATGAGCGGGCCGAGCGCCTCGGGCAGCAGCACCGTGAAGATGATCCGGATCGGCCCGGCCCCCACGCTGCGGGCCGCCTCGATCACACCGGGCGTCACCGTGAGGAGGTTCTGCTCCACGATGCGCCCCATGGCAAAGGATGCCGCGAGCGAGATCGTGAAGATAATCGCCGCGTTGCCGATGCCGGTTCCCACCACGGTCCGGGCCAGCGGCTGGGCGGCGGCAAGGAAGATGATGAACGGGATCGGCCGCACGATGTTCACCAACAGGTTCAACACCACGAAGACCCCGCGGTTCTCGAGGATGCTGCCGGCGCGGGTCAGATACAGGCCGAGGCCCACGAGCAGGCCGCCGATCCCGCCGAAGAAGAGCGTGAGGCCGACGATGTAGAGGGTCTCCCCCGCGGCGATCCAGAGTTCGGGCAACAGGTCGATCAGGCTGTCCATCTCAGCGCACCTCGGTCACGGTCGTGAGGGTTCGCACCCGGTCGAGCGCGGCGTCGATGGCGGCGTCGGCCGCGGCATCCGTCGCCCCCGGCGTGGCCAGTGCCAGCGTCAGGTGTCCGAACGACCGGCCCTGGATCTCGTTGATGCCGCCGTAGACGACCTCGAAGGTGACGCCGGCGGAGACGAACTCGCCGAACACGCGGGCCTGATCGACGCTGCTGTCGCGGAACGCCAGCGTGACGAGGCGGCCCGGGTGACGCCGCCGCAGCACGGCGAGTTCCGACGAAGAAGGGAGACCCTTGACAACAGTCGAGACGAACCGGGCGGAGGCCGCCTGCTGCGGGTTCGAGAACACGTCGAACACGTCGCCGCGCTCGATCACCCGGCCCTGGTCCATCACGGCGACCTTCGTCGCCAGGGTCTGGATGACATCCATCTCGTGCGTGATCACGATAATGGTGACCCCGAATTCCTTATTCACCCGCCCGAGCAGGTCCAGAACCTCGGAGGTGGTCTCCGGGTCGAGGGCGCTGGTGGCCTCGTCGGCGAGCAGGATGCCCGGCTGGCTGGCTAAGGCCCGTGCGATGCCCACGCGCTGCTTCTGACCGCCGGAGAGCTGGTCGGGATAGGCGCCCGCCTTGTCGCCGAGCCCGACGAAGTCGAGCATCTCGGCGACCCGGGCCCGGCGCGTCTCCTTCGATTGTCCGGCCACCTCGAGCGGGTAGGCGACGTTCGCCGCGACGGAGCGTGACCCCAGAAGGTTGAACTGCTGGAAGATCATCCCGATGCCCAGCCGCACCGGGCGCAGCTCCCGCTCGGGCAGGCGGGCGATGTCGGTGCCGTTGATCAGGATCTCGCCCGACGTCGACCGTTCGAGAGCGTTCACAAGCCGCACCAGGGTGCTCTTGCCTGCCCCCGAATAACCGATGATGCCGTAGACATCCCCGGCGTCGATCGTGAGGCTGATTTTGTCGATGGCGACGACCTCGGCCCCGCCCCGGGTCGTGGGCAGGTACACCTTGCTCACGTCACGCAGTTCGACAACGGGGGTGGGGGCAGGCATGGGACGTCCTTACTGACTGGCGTGGCGCCGGACTGTGCGGCTGTGCTGGGCTGAGGTCGGGCGGCGCTACCTCTGGGCTATGGTGTCCTTCTCGACCGTGGCGAGGGAGGCCTCGAGGTCGGCGACCGGGGTCTTGACCATCACCGCGGAACCGGCGGACACGTCGATCACGCCATCCTGCACGGCCTTCGTGGTCTGGTAGATTTCGACCAGCTTCTGGTAGGTGGCGTTGTCCTTGTCCTTTGCGCGGGCCGCGAAAACGTTCACGTACGGGAGCGCGTTGGGGTCGGCGGGGTCGTCCTGGGCGAGGGCATCCTCAACCTTCAAACCGGCCTTCTCGACGAAGTCGTTATTGATGATCGCGGCGGCGACGTCGGGAAGCGACGTGGCGGTGAGCGAGGCCTCGAGCGCGGTCACGGTGACCTTGGACTTTTTCTTATCGATATCGTCGAGGGTCGAGTAGATGCTGCCACCGTCGGAGAGCGTAATCAGCTTCGCCGACTGCAGTACGAGCAACGCGCGAGCCAGGTTGCTGGCATCGTTCGGCACAGCGACGGTGTCGCCCTTCTTGATTTTGCTGACGTCGTCATACTGGGTCGAGTACAGGGCGAGCGGGTAGATCGCGGTGGCGCCGACCGGCGCGAGGTCTTCTTTGCTGGCCACGTTGTACTCGGCGAGGTAGACGATGTGCTGGAACTGGTTCAGGTCGAGCTCGCCGGCAGACAGGGCCGGGTTCGGCTGCCCGAACTCGGTGAAGTCGACGATGTCGACGGTGATGCCGGCATCCGCCGCGGCTTCCTCGTAGACGGCCCAGTATGGGTCGCTGGCGCCGACGACGCCGATCTTCACGGTCTCGTCGGCGGCCGCACCGGAGCAACCGGCGAGCAGGGCGACGAGCGGTACGACCGCGAGAGCGGCGAGCAGTTTCTTGTTCACGATGGGGTTCCCCTTGTTGGCTTCGGTGCCGTCTGAACGGCGGTGGGTGCCGGCGCGATTTCGGGCACAGAGGAACCACGGGACAAAGAGGGGTGGGAGTCTGTGCCGCTGCGTCGCGAGGCACGTTCCAAGGCTAACGGGAGATGCTGCGCCGCGTGCGCGCCAACGTCACACGCGGTCACAGCATCTGCGACTTCAGCCCTCGATCAACTCAGAGAGTTCGATCCAGCGGGTTTCGAAGCCGGCGATGGCGGACTCGAGCGTCTGCAATTCGGTGCTGAGCACGCCGAGGCCGTCGAAGTCGGACTGGTCGTGCACGGCGAGGCTCTCGTGCAGGGCCGCGATCCGCGCGTTCTGCTTGGCGACCTTGCGATCGATGGAGGCGAGTTCCTTCTGCGCGTTGCGGAGGTCGGCGCCACCGATGGCGAGCTTGCGCGCCGCCTTCCCGCCGGAGGTGTTCGCCGCGTTCGCCTCGGCGGGCTTGTCAATGCCGCTCGTCTGCTTCTTGCGCATCTCGAGGTACTGGTCCACACCGCCGGGAAGGTGGCGGAAGCCGCCCTCGGTGACCGCGTACTGGTTGTCGGTGACGCGCTCGATCAGGTACCGGTCGTGCGAGACCACGAGGAGGGTGCCGGGAAAGGAGTCGAGCAGGTCTTCCATGGCCGCGAGCATGTCGGTGTCCAGGTCGTTGGTGGGCTCGTCGAGGATCAGCACATTGGGCTCGTCGAGCACGATCAGCAGCAGCTGCAGGCGGCGCTTCTGGCCACCGGAGAGATCCTTGACCTGGGTGGTCAGCTGGGCGCTCATGAAACCCATGCGCTCGAGCATCTGGCCGGGCGTGATTTCCTTGCCGCCGGCCATGTACGACGTCTTCTGACGGCCGATGACCTCGCTGACGCGGTCGTTCTGGATGTCGTCGAGTTCGAACAGCTGCTGGGTGAGCACGGCGACCTTGATGGTCTTGCCGCGCTTGACGGTGCCCGTGGTGGGCAGAAGTGTGCCGGCCACCAGGTTCAGGAGCGTGCTTTTGCCGGCGCCGTTGACGCCCATGATGCCGGTGCGCTCGCCTGGTGCGATGCGCCAGGTGATGTCGTTCAGCACGGTCTTCTCGCCGAACTTCACGCCGATGTCGATCAGGTCGACGACATCCTTGCCCAGGCGCTGCATGGCCATCGACTGCATCGACACGGTGTCGCGGGGCGGCGGCTCGTTCTCGATCAGCTCGTTCGCGGCGTCGATGCGGAACTTGGGCTTCGCGGTGCGGGCGGGGGCTCCGCGCCGCAGCCATGCCAGTTCCTTCTTCATCAGGTTCTGGCGCTTGGATTCGGAGGCCGCGCTCATCCGGTCGCGTTCGACGCGCTGCAGGATGTAGGCGGCGTAGCCACCCTCGAACGGTTCGATCAGGCGGTCGTGCACCTCCCAGGTCATGTTGCAGACCTCATCGAGGAACCACCGGTCGTGGGTGACGACCACCAGGCCGCCGGAGTTCGTGGCCCAGCGGGTCTTCAGGTGACCGGCCAGCCAGGAGATGCCCTCCACGTCGAGGTGGTTGGTGGGCTCGTCGAGGAAGATGACGTCGTGGTCACCGATCAGCACGGAGGCCAGAGCCACCCGGCGGCGTTGGCCACCGGAGAGGTCGTCGACAAGGGCGTCCCAGGGGATGTCCCGCACGAGTCCCGCAATCACGTCGCGCACCTTGGCGTCGCCCGCCCAGACGTGCTCGTCGATGCCGCCGACGATGGTGTGGCCCACGGTCTGGCCCGAAGCGAGGTCGTCGGACTGGTCGAGCATGCCGATGGTGACGCCGCGCCGGCGCGTGACGCGGCCCGCGTCGGGTTCCATCCGGCCGGCGAGCAGGCGCATCAGGGTGGACTTGCCGTCGCCGTTGCGGCCGACGACGCCGATCCGGTCGCCTTCGTTGAGACCGGCGGTGACGCTGTCAAAAATGACGCGGGTGGGAAATTCAAGGTGCAGGGACTCGGCCCCGAGCAAATGTGCCATAGCTTTCGAGTTTAGCTGGCGCGGCTGAGAGGCCCGCGCGCCCCGGTTTCGCACCCGGTGGCCTGACTGTTGCCGAATCGGACATCTGTTGCCGGCACACCGGCAACAGATGTCCGACCGGGCCACAGTTGCGGCAAAACGGGGGGCTAGTCGTGGATGATCCGGGCCCCGTGCACCGGCCCGGTGGCGCGCACCACGCGCAGCCGGGACGCGCTCAGGGCGACCTGCAGTTCGAGGGCGCTGTCGGCATCCGCGACCAGGAAGGCCACGGTCGGGCCGGAGCCGGAGAGCAGGCCGGCCAGGGCGCCGTTCGCCTCGCCCAACTCGAGCACCTTGCCCAGGCCGGGGGCCAGGTGCAGCGCGGGGGCCTGCAGGTCGTTGTGCAGCGCCTCGGCCAGCATCCGCGGGTCGCCGGCCCGAAGCGCCTGCAGCACGTTGGTGTCGACGGAGGGCTGGATCTGGGCTGGGAAGATGTCCTGGGCGTGGCGTTCGCGGTGGCGGTCGAGCTCGTTGTAGACGCCGGGGGTCGAGAGGCCGAAGTCGGCGAGGGCGAGCACCCAGTGGAACTGCCCCTTGGCCAGGGCTGGGCTGAGCTGGTCGCCGCGCCCGGTGCCGATGGCGGTGCCGCCGGTGAAGGCGAACGGGACGTCAGCGCCGAGGGTCGCGGCGATCTCGATGAGGTCGTCGCGGGTGGCGTCGGTTCCCCACAGGGTGTCGCAAGCGAGGAGGGTGGCCGCGGCATCCGCCGACCCACCACCCATGCCGCCGGCGATGGGCACGTTCTTCTCGATCGAGAGGCGCACTCCCCCGCGATAGCCGGCCTTGCGGGCCAGGGCGCGCGCGGCCTTGATGGCGAGGTTGCTGCCGTCGACGGCGAGACCCGAGGCATCTATGGTGCCGGTGAACACGACCGAGAAGTCGTCGGCCGGCCAAGCGCGCACGTCTTCGAACAGTGACACGGCCTGGTAGGCGGTGGCCACCTCGTGGTACCCGTCTTCGAGGACCGCACCGACCTTGAGGCAAACGTTGATCTTGCCGGGCGCCCGCGCATGCACCACGGGAGAAGGGGCCGGGTTGGTCATGTGACTAACCTAGCCCAGCCGCACACTCGCGACTGCCCCGCGGCGGCACGCGTCAGTGTGCGGCGAGCTGGGCGCGGGCGATCGCCAGGAAGTCCTCGACCGTGAGCTGCTCGCCGCGCTCGGTAGGGTCGATTCCGGCGTGCGTCATGATCTCGGTGGCACTCGATGGGTCACCGAGAACGGAGGACAACGACTGGCGCAGCATTTTGCGGCGCTGCTGGAACGCGGCATCGACGAGGGCGAAGGTGGCGCGGCGCAATTCCTCGGATTCGAGCGGCCGGGCGCGTCGTTCGAAGGCGATCAGGATCGAATCGACGCCGGGAACCGGCCAGAACACCTGGCGGCTGACCTTGCCGGCGGTGCGGAATGCCCCGTACCAGGCGGCCTTGACGCTCGGGCTGCCGTAGACCTTGCTACCGGATGGCGCCGCGAGGCGCTCCCCCACTTCGGCCTGCACCATGACCACTCCGGCCCGGATGGAGGCAAAGTGCTCCAGCAGGTAGAGCAGCACCGGCACCGACACGTTATACGGCAGGTTCGCCACGAGGCGGCTCGGGTCGCCGGGCAGTTCCATGATCTTGAGCGCGTCGTTGCGGATGACGGTGAGCGGCGCGCCGGGATGCATCAGCTCGACCGTCAGCGGCAGCTGCTCGGCGAGCCGGTCATCGATCTCCACGGCCACGACGGTCGCGCCGGTCTCGAGCAGCCCCAGCGTGAGGGATCCCAGCCCGGGGCCCACCTCCAGCACAGTGTCGCCGGGTGAGACGGTTGCGACCCTGACGATGCGGCGCACGGTGTTGCCGTCGATGACGAAGTTCTGGCCGAGCTTCTTGGTGGGGTTGACGCCCAGCATCTCGGCCAGGTCGCGGATCTCGGCGGGGCCGAGGAGGGACCGTGCGCCGGGAGCGGCGGCTGGAGCAGCAGCGGGTGCTGCAGCGGGATCCGCGGGCTCGGCATCCGTTTCGAGAGCGGATGCCGGCTCCGGCACGGCGGCCGGCGCGGCATGCCGGCCGCCGGTGACTTCGTCGCTGACGGGTCGGGTGCCGGCCTCGGGTTCGTCTCCGGGAGCGTAGCCGTGGCGGGGCGGGGTCATGCGAGGCCTCCGACCCAGCTCGTGTCGGGCTCTGGCTCGGTGACCGTCACCGGTTCGGCGTCCCACCGCCCGTAGACGAGTTCGGTGTTGGACGAAATCTGGGTGGCGAGAATGGTGGCCTCCGTTTCTAGGTGGTCGGCCATGACGCGCAGGGTGTGCGGCAGCAGGTACGGCGCGTTCGGGCGGCCGCGGAAGGGTGCGGGGGTGAGGAACGGGGCATCCGTCTCGACCAGCAGCAGCCGGCGCGGCACCGCGGCCAGGGCCTCCCGCAGATTCTGGGCGTTCTTGAAGGTCACGGTTCCCGCGAACGAGAGGTACCAGCCGTTGTCGGCGAGGATGCGGGCCATCTCGACGTCGCCGGAGAAGCAGTGGAAGACGGTGCGATCGGGCGCGCCGACCCGCAGCAGGGTCTCGATCACCGCGGCGTGGGCGTCGCGGTCGTGGATCTGCAGCGCGAGGCCGTTCTGCTTGGCGATGTCGATGTGCGCCTCGAAGGAGCGGAGCTGGCTGGCGTGTCCTTCGGGGCCGGTGCGGAAAAAGTCCAGTCCGGTCTCCCCGATGGCGACCACGCGCGGGCGCGTCGCCAGCTCGGCGATCTCAGCCAGGGCGTCGTCGAGGGTGCCGGCGGCCTCGTAGACCGGGGCCTCGTTGGGGTGGATGGCGACGGCCGCGAGCATGCGCGGCTCCCGGGCGGCCATCGCGGCCGACCAGCGCGAGGTCTCCAGGTCGCCGCCGACCTGGATGACGCCGCGCACGCCGACGCTGGACGCGCGGTCGAGCTGCTCGGCCACGCTGAGCGACTGCTCACCGTCGGCGATCTCCAAGTGGGTGTGGTTGTCGTAGACCGGCACGACGAGCGGGTCGGGCAGCGGCGGGTAGCTCAGGTCCCGGCCGGCACCTTTTTCGCGCTGGCGCACGGGGCCGGCTTCGGGCCCGGGCTCGTCAGCCAACCGTGGCCTCGATGCGCGGGAAAAGCGCCTCGAGCGGGGAGACCCGCGGGCCGCCGGTCCACTCCCAGGCCCGGTCGATGCGCTGGTCGGTGACCAGGCCGATGCCGCCGAGGGCGGTCCAGAGCTTCGCCGTGGCCTGCGGTACGACCGGCGAGAGCAGCACGGCGAGCGTGCCCAGTCCGCGCACGGCGGTGACCAGCACGGCTTCGAGTCGGTCCCGGTCGGCCGGGTCCTTCGCGAGCGACCACGGCTCCTGGGCGGTGATGTAGCCGTTGAGCTCGTCGACCAGTTCCCAAATCGCGGCGATGGCGTCGTGGATGGCGAGGTGTCCGATGGCCAGTGTGGCGGCATCCGTCACCCGCTTCTCGGTGCCGCGAATGAGCTCGTCGGCCTCGCTGAAGTCGCCGGCGACGGGGATCTCGCCGTCGCAATAGCGCACGACCATGGCGATCACGCGGGAGGCGAGGTTGCCGAAGCCGTTGGCCAGCTCGGACTGGTACCGGGCGGACAGGTCTTCCCAGGAGAAGGAGCCGTCCTGGCCGAAGCTGATCGCGCGCATGAAATAATAGCGGAAGGCGTCGGAGCCGAACGTATCCGTGATCTGGTTTGGGGCGATGCCGGTGAGCTTGGACTTGCTCATCTTCTCGCCGCCCACGAGCAACCAGCCGTGCCCGAAGACCTGCCGAGGCACCTCGATGCCCGCGGCGAGGAGCATTGCAGGCCAGATGACGGCGTGGAAACGCAAAATATCTTTGCCCACGACGTGCGTCGCCGGCCAGAGGCGGCTGAACTTCTCGTCGTCGTGGCCGTAGCCGGCGGCGGTGATGTAGTTGAGCAGGGCGTCAAACCAGACGTAGACGACGTGGCTGTCGTCCCAGGGCACCTTGATGCCCCAGTCGAAACTGGAGCGGGAGATCGACAGGTCGCTGAGGCCCTGCTTGACGAAGGATATGACCTCGTTGCGCGCCGACGCGGGCTGTACGAAGTTCGGGTTCTCCTCGTACAGGGCGAGGAGCTGGTCGGCGAACGTGCTCATCCGAAAGAAGTAGTTCTTCTCGTGCAGCAGCTCGCAGGGGATGGAGTGGATGGCGCAGACCTGCTGCCCGGCGTACTCGCCGACCCCATCGATGAGGTCGCTCGGCTGCTTGTACTCCTCGCAGCCGACGCAGTAGAAGCCCTCGTACTCGCCCGTGTAGATGTGGCCGGAGTCATAGAGGTGCTGCAGGAACTTCTGCGCGTTCACTTCGTGGCGCACATCAGTGGTGCGGATGAAGTCGTCGTTTCGGATGTCGACCGTCTTCAACAGCGGCTTCCAGGCGGTTTCGACCAGACGGTCGGCCCACTCCTTCGGCGTGACGCCGTTGGCGGTCGCGGTGCGCAGGATCTTCTGCCCGTGCTCGTCCGTTCCGGTGAGCAGCCAGGCATCCTCGCCGGACTGCCGGTGCCAGCGTGCGAGCACGTCGGCAGCCACCTCGGTATAGGCGTGCCCGATGTGGGGGACATCATTCACGTAGAAAATGGGCGTGGTGATGTAAAAAGATAAGCCGTCGGACATGCTCCCATCCTATTAGGAGCAGCGGATGACGCTGGCCGTGTTACTTTGTGCCGCGATCGTCGTGGTGCGTAGGCCGAAGTCCGGCGGCAGCACCTGCCGCGCGGCCGGGCCCGGGTCCGGTTCGGGGCGTCCCGGAGGGCGAGGGACTCCCGCACGTCCGGGCCGTGCACCTTTTGGTGCGGGTAGTCCACGGGATCTGCTGAGCACGATCGCGCCGTCGTGCCCCCCGGCCGCGAACTCCTGTCAGGGCAGAGGCAGAGCCTGGAAGTCCGCGCGGGCCGCGGCGGGCTTGCCCGTCTTGCGCTCCAGCGCCGCCTCGTAGAGGGCGCGCTTACCGAGCCCGGTGGCGGCGGACACGTCGGCGGCCGCATCCTTGAGACGGATGCCCGACTCCACCAGCGCGAGCACCTCGACCACCCCGGTCTCCAGATCCAGCACGCGTGCCTCCGCCCCGGCGACCACAATGGCGATCTCGCCCTTGACCCCGCCGGCAGCCCACTCAGCCAGCTCGGTCGCTGTACCGCGCTTCACTTCCTCGTAAAATTTGGTCAGCTCACGGCAGACCACGACGCGGCGCCCGGCCCCGAACACCGCAGCCAGATCGGTGAGGGAGGCCGCCAGCCGGTTGGGCGATTCGAAAAAAACCATTGTGCGCCGCTCCGCGGCCACCTCGCGGAGGGCCGAAACCCGGTCGCCGTGCTTGCGGGGCAGGAACCCCTCGAAGGTGAACCGGTCCGTCGGCAGCCCGGACACGGCGAGCGCGGCGAGCACGGCCGACGGCCCGGGCAACACCGACACGACGACGCCGGCCGCCACCGCGGCATCCACCAGGTGGAAACCCGGGTCGGATACCGTCGGCATCCCTGCGTCGCTGAGCACCAGGATGTCGGTGTCGCGGGCGAGTTCGACGAGTTCGGCCGCCTTGCCGCGCTCGTTGTGGTCGTGCAGGCTGATCAGCCGCGGGCGGTTCTCGATGCCCAGGGCCTTGAGCAGGTGCACGGTGACCCGGGTGTCCTCGGCGGCGATAATCGTCATCGTGCCGAGCGCCTCGATCAGACGCTTTGACGCGTCGCCCAGGTTTCCGATCGGGGTGGCAGCCAGGAGGATCATGGTCCCAGTCTCGCAGCCACGGATCACTACGATGGTCACGTGTTCGTGACAAGCCGCGTTTTCTTCTGGGCCGGGCCGCTGGCGGTGACCCTGCTCGCGGCGGTGCTGCGACTCTGGAATCTCGGCGTGCCGCACGGGCTGGTGTTCGACGAAACCTTCTATGTGAAAGACGCCTGGACTCTCAACAACCTCGGCTACGAGTCGACCTGGCCCGAGGGGGCGGACGCCCTCTTCGCCGCCGGGCAGACCGATGTCTTCCTGTCCGACCCGTCGTTCGTGGTGCATCCGCCGCTCGGCAAGTGGCTGATCGCACTGGGTATGGCTGTCGTCGGCCCCGAACACAGCTGGGGCTGGCGGATCGCCACCGCCCTGATCGGTGTGCTGGCGGTCGTGCTGCTGATGTTGATCGCGAAGAAGCTGTTCGGGTCGACCGTGCTGGCCGTGATCGCCGGGTTCCTTTTCGCCATCGACGGCAACGCCATCGTGATGTCGCGCGTGGCCCTGCTGGACAACTCCGTGATGTTCTTCGCCCTTCTCGGGTTCGGCGCTGTGCTGCTCGACCGGGACCGGCACGCCACCAGGCTGTCTGCCCGCCTGGTCCAGGCGCGTGAGGCCGGGCGGGAGCCGGGCTGGGGGCCGACCCTGTGGCGGCGGCCCTGGCTGCTCGCGGCCGGCCTTGCCTTCGGGCTCGCCTGCAGCGTCAAGTGGTCGGGCATCTACTTCCTAGCCGCCTTCGGCGTCTACCTTGTTCTCGTCGACGCCCTCGCCCGGCGCCGCGCCGGGCTCCCGTTCTGGTTCAGCGCCGCCGTGCTCAAGCAGGCACCGGCGACCTTCCTGCTGATCGTGCCGGTGGCCGTCGCCACCTACCTGGCCTCCTGGACCGGCTGGTTCGTCACCCGGGGAGGCTACTACCGCGACTGGGCCACTACGCCGGATGCCGCGTGGACCGGCGCCCTCGCCTGGATTCCCGACTCGGTGCAAAGCTTCTGGCACTACCAGGTGGCGGCTTACACCTATCACGTCGGACTCTCCACGCCGCATCCGTATCAGGCGAACCCGTTGACCTGGTTGTTCATGAGCCGCCCGACAAGCATGTACTACCGCGGCTCCGCTCTGGGCGAGAACGGATGCGACGTCGCCACCTGCTCCGAGGCGATCACCGGCATCGCGAATCCGATGATCTGGTGGGCGGCCACGGCGGCGGCCTTCTACCTGGTGTATCGCCTGGCGCGCTATCGCGAGTGGCAGGTCGGCCTGATCCTGATGGGGCTGGTCGCCGGCTACCTGCCCTGGCTGATGTACCTAAACCGCACGGTCTTCCAGTTCTACACGATCGCGTTCGAGCCCTACCTGCTCCTCGGCCTCACTTTCGTGATCGGCGTTCTGCTCCCCCGGGCAGGCTGGGTCGTGCTGGGCTTCCTGGTGGCGGCCGCGCTCCTCAGCGCGTATTTCTACCCGCTCTGGACGGGCATCCAGACCCCGTTTACGTTCTGGCAACTGCACATCTGGCTTCCCAGCTGGCGCTGACTTTCACGTGCTTTTCCGGGAAACCGGAAGCCACTTATATGCCTCTGTGGGCATATACCGACTGGGAAAGCGGTGTGAAAGCACCCGTTTCCAAGGGGTCCGGCCCATAGAATATGGATATCTGTTTTACGAGTGTCTGCTCCATCATCGACTGAGAAGTCCGGATACAAACCAAAGGCCTCATGTCGGAAGCTGTTGCCGCACCCACGGTGCGCATTGTCAAGACCCGCCCGGGTGGCGATTCGAAAAACCCCACCACCGAGTATTCATCGCTGCTGCACACCGTGCGCAACCTTGGACTTCTGAAGCGCGCCACCGGTTTCTACTGGTTCGTCTTCTCCATGCTCGTGCTCGCCACCCTGGGAACCGGGACCGCGTTCGTGCTGCTCGGCGACAGCTGGTACCAGCTCATCGTCGCGGGCGTGCTCGGCATCATCCTCACCCAGTACGCGTTCCTCGCCCACGAGGCGTCGCACCGCCAAGTGTTCGAGGGCGGTCGCGCCAATGACCGCGCCGGGCGCATCCTCGCCAACCTGTTCGTCGGCATCAGCTACGCCTGGTGGATGAACAAGCACAGTCGTCACCACGCCAATCCGAACGTCATCGGCAAGGACCCGGACATCGCCCCCGACTTCATCGTCTTTCGGGAAGAGGACGCAGCGAAGGTCAGCTGGCTCGGCTCGTTCGTCACGCGCAAGCAGGGCTATCTCTTCTTCCCGCTCCTGATGGCCGAGGGGTTCAACCTGCACGTGCAGGGTTTCAAAACCGTCTTCGGCAAGAAGAAGGTCGACAAGCGCTGGCTCGAGATCAGTATGCTGACCACCCGCATCGTGCTCTATGTCGCCGCGATTTTCTACTTCCTCCCCGTCGGCATGGCGTTCGCGTTCATCGGCGTGCAGCTGGCCGTCTTCGGTGTCTACATGGGGGCGTCCTTCGCGCCGAACCACAAGGGCATGCCGCAGCTCCCCCACGAGAGCAAAGTGGACTTCCTCCGCCGCCAGGTGCTCACCTCCCGCAACATCCGCGGCGGCACGTTCATGGACACGTTCATGGGCGGACTCAACTATCAGGTCGAGCACCACCTATTCCCGAACATGGCTCGTCCGCACCTGCGCAAGGCCCAGGAGATCACCAAGGAATACTGCAAGACGCACAACATCCTTTACACGGAGACGTCGCTCTTCGAGTCCTACGGCATCGTCATCGCTTACCTGAACAAGGTCGGGCTCGGCGCCCGCGACCCGTTCGACTGCCCGATGGTCGCCCGGTTCCACCACCGGTAGATCGGCTGCAGCACTCCGACGAGCCGTGGGCAAAGCCCCTGTCCCCGTGCGGGAGAGGGGCTTTTCTCACGGATCGGCGACGGGTACCAGGCCCGCCGCGGGCAAAGATGGCCGTAAACTCGGTGCAATGTGGCTGCCCGGTGTGCTGGTCGCGGCCGCGGCCGCGCTGCTCGCCGGAATCGTCCACGCGCTCCTCCCTGCCCTGCCGCTGCTCACGCTCGCTGTCGCCTTCGGAATCGTCGCCGGTAATCTCCCGGTCGCCCACCGTGCGTTGACGGGAGTCCTTTCCAAGGGCCTGAAGCTCGCGGCCACCCGGTTCATGCGCATCGGCATCGTGCTGCTCGGCCTGAAGCTGAGCCTGGTGGACATCCTGGGCTTGGGCTGGGTGACCATCATGACCACCGTCCTGATCGTGCTGCTCACCTTCGTCGGCACCTACTGGCTCGGGCGCGCGGTTCGCCTGCCCGGCCGCCAGCCGATCCTGATCGCCACCGGCTTCTCCATCTGCGGGGCGTCCGCGATCGGCGCGATGAGCGGGGTGGTCAAGGCGAAGGATGTCGACACCGCCACCCCGATCGCCCTGGTCACCCTCTGCGGCACGCTGGCCATTGCGGTGCTGCCGGTGCTGTGGCATCCGCTCGGTCTGACCGATCTGCAGTTCGGGCACTGGGTCGGCGCCGGCGTGCACGACGTCGGCCAGGTCGTCGCGACCGCGCAGATCGCCGGGCCCGCCGCGCTGGCCGTGGCCGTCGTCGTGAAGCTCACCCGGGTGCTGCTACTCGCGCCGATCGTCGCCGTCATCGCCGTCGGCGAGCGCCGCCGCGAGACGCGCGTCGCCACGGTGACGGATACCCCCGTGTCCCGCCCGCCGCTCGTGCCCCTGTTCGTGGCCGGTTTCCTGGCCGCCGTTCTCGTGCGCACGTTCGCCCCGCTGCCGGACGCCGTGTTGGCCGGCGCGGACACCGTGCAGACCTACCTGCTCGCGGCCGCGCTCTTCGGGCTCGGCGCCGCCGTGAACCTCGGTTCCATCCTGCGCACCGGAGGCAGGGCCCTCCTCGTGGGTCTGACCTCCTGGACGTTGATCGCCACCCTCGCCCTCGCCGCCGTGCAGCTGCCCTGAGCCGGTGTCAGCGGCTCCGTCCCGAACGAATTCGACGGAGATTTGGCCCGAATCGCACCCAATCAGGCCGAAAACGCACTTTCAGAGCAGGGGAGCCAGAATCTCCGTCGAATTGGTTCGACGCCGAACAGCGAGGTGGCGCTCAACGGCGGGAGAGCCAGCCCCCGGCCGCGGCGTTCGGCGCTCGGTTCAGGGCGAACCGCGGCGGAGCGGCTGCGGTGCCCGTGGTCAGGTCGGCGAGGATTCGCCCGACCGTCGGCGTGAACTTGAAGCCGTGGCCGCTAAAGCCGGCCCCCACGATCACGGGGCCCACCCGGTCGAGCACGAAGTCCTCGTCGGCCGTGGTCGTGTAGGTGCAACTGACCGGTTCGAGCGTGTCGGGGTCGGCGCCGGGCAGCCATTCGCGCACATAGCGCGCCAGGGCAGCCAGCTGAACGGGCTCGGGTTGGAAGCTGCGCGCATCCGGGTCGGTGCCGGGACCCACGCCGTGCCAGCCGGCCTTGATCCCCTGGCCGGGCGTGTACAGGCCGTAGACCGGCGAGTACCAGTATCCGTAGCGCGGGTCGGACCAGGCGGGCGCATGGTTGAAGCCGGGCCACTCGGTCTCGGCGTGTGCGGCGGCGGCCGGGGAGGCGTCGCGCAAGGCGAAGTGCGCCGGCTGCTCCTGCGTCACCGTGAGGCGCGGCATCGGGATCACCCCGGCCAGCAGTGCGCTGGTCCACGCGCCGACCGTGACGACGGCGCGGCGGGCGATGATCGTGCCGGCCTCGTGGGTCACCCGCACCCGGTCATCGCCCTGCACTTCCAGGCGCTGCACGCGGATGCCGTGCCGCACGTCGGCCCCGGCGGTGGCCGCGGCGGTCTGCAGGGCGGTCACCGCGGCGTCCGCGTTCACCCGGCCGGCGTCGGGGGCGAACAGCACCCGGCCGTCGAAGCGGATGCCCGGCCAGCGTTCGGCTGCGGCCTCCGGGGCGAGGAACTCGGCGCACAGGCCCACCCGGGCCAGCATTGCCGCCACTCGGTCGAACGACGGATTCGCCCCGTGATTGACGACGCCGACCTGACGCAGGAGTGTGCTCTGCGTCTCTGCTTCCAGCTCGCGCCAGAGCGACAGCGCCTCGGCAAGCATCGCCACGTAGGTCGGTTCGGCGTAGGCGGTGTTGAAATTGCGGGAGGCGCCGTGCGAGGCGCCGTTGAGGTGCCCGGGCGTGAACCGCTCCAGCACGGTGACCGGCCGGCCCCGCCGCGCCAGCTGCCAGGCCGTCGCCGACCCCATTGCCCCGCCGCCGATGACGACCGTCTCCACGCGCTCTTCCATGCCCTTATCCTGCCCGACCGGGCGGCAGGCACGGGCACCGGGGCGGCCGCAAGTCGGCATCCGTTTCGCACTGTTACGCCCTTGTCCCGAACCCCCCGCCGATCATCGCTAACGTAAGGCCATGGCAGATCGCGAGTACGGTTTCAAGACCCGGGCAATCCACGCAGGCAACATCCCCGACGCCGTGACCGGCGCGCGGGCCCTGCCGATCTACCAGACCAGCGCGTTCGTCTTCGATGACGCGTTGGATGCCGCCGCCCGCTTCGCCCTGCAGAAGTACGGCAACGTCTACTCCCGCCTCTCGAACCCGACCGTGGCAGCCTTCGAGGAGCGCGTGGCCAGCCTCGAGGGCGGGCTGGGCGCCGTCGCCACCGCCAGCGGCCTGTCCGCGCAGTACATCACCTTCGCCAGCCTCGCCGGCTCGGGAGACCACATCGTCTCCAGTGCCAACCTCTACGGCGGCTCGATCACCCAGCTCGACGTGACGCTGCGCCGGTTCGGGGTCGAGACGACGTTCGTGCGCAGCGCCGACGCGGCCGACTACGCCGCCGCGATCACCGAGAAAACCAAGCTGATCTTCGCCGAGACGGTGGCCAACCCGTCCGGCGAGGTCGCCGACATCGAGGGACTCGCCGCCGTCGCCCACGCGGCCGGGATCCCCCTGGTGATCGACTCGACTATCGCCACGCCCTACCTGACCCGGCCGATCGAGTGGGGCGCCGACATCGTGATCCACTCCGCCACCAAGTTCCTCGGCGGGCACGGCACCACCCTCGGCGGCGTCGTCGTCGAGAGCGGACGCTTCGACTGGCACAGCGACAAGTTCCCGCTCTTCGGCGAGCCGGTGCCCAGCTACGGCGGTCTCGAGTGGGCCGGCAACTTCGGCGAGTACGCGTTCCTCACCCGCCTGCGCGCCGAGCAGCTGCGCGACATCGGCCCGGCCCTCTCCCCGCACTCCGCGTTTCTCCTCGCCCAGGGCGTCGAGACGCTCCCGTTCCGCATGCAGGCGCACGTGGACAACGCGCGCGCGGTGGCCGAGTGGCTCGACGCCGATCCCCGGATCGAGTACGTCAACTGGGCCGGGCTGCCGGCCCACCCGCACTATGACCGGGGCCTCAAATACCTGCCGCAGGGCCCCGGATCGGTCTTCAGCTTCGGCGTGAAGGGCGGCCGCGACGCCGGGCGCACCTTCATCGAATCGGTCGACCTGGCCAGCCACCTCGCCAACATCGGCGACGCCAAGACCCTGGTCATCCACCCGGCCTCCACCACCCATGCGCAGCTGAACGAGACCCAGCTCGTCGACGCCGGCGTGTTGCCCGGCCTGGTCCGCATCAGCGTGGGCATCGAAGACGTCGAGGACATCATCTACGACCTCGACCAGGCCCTTGGCCGGATTGCGGGGCCCAAATGAGCGAGCACCACGTGAACATCGACGCCACCCCCGATGCCACCCCCGACAGCGCCGCCGCAACGGTCACGGATGCCGCCGCGCACGACACCGTGCACCTCGCCAATGGGCTCAGCTGCTCAGTGCCCACCGGTTCCCCCCTCGCGAAGCTGCTGAAATCCCAGCGCACCTGGGTGGGTCCCGACGCCAAGGCCCGGCTGAAGATCCTGCGGGCGGCGAAGTCCATCGCCATCGTCGGCGCGTCGCCGAATCCGGCCCGCTCCAGTTATTTCGTGGGTACCTACCTGCAGCAGTCGAGCGACTACCGGGTCTACTTCGTCAACCCGAACGCGAAGACGATCCTCGGCGAGACGGCCTACCCGGACCTCGCGTCGCTGCCCGAGGTGCCCGACATCGTCGACGTGTTCCGTCGCGCCGGCGACATCCCGGCCGTGATCGACGAGGTGCTCGCAATCGGGGCGCCCACCGTCTGGGTGCAGCTGGGCATCTGGAACCAAGAGGCCGCCGAATACGGCGAATCGAAGGGGCTCACCGTGGTGATGGACCGCTGCATCAAGATCGAGCACGCCCGGTTCCACGGCGGGCTGCACCTCCTCGGGTTCGACACCGGCCAGATCACGGCGCGCAAAACCATCCGCTGATCCGTCCCCGGGGCGCAACCCCGGCACGGTTACGATGGTCGGATGACTGCGTATGTGTCGGCACTCGACCTCTTCTCCATCGGCATCGGCCCCTCCAGCTCCCACACGGTGGGCCCGATGCGGGCGGCGCTCACCTTCGCCGACCACCTGCGCGACGCCGGTCTGCTCGCCGACGTGGCCCGAATCGGCTGCTCGCTCTACGGCTCGCTCGGCTCGACCGGACTCGGCCACGGCACGCCCGACGCAGTCCTGGCCGGCCTCTCCGGGCTCCGCCCTGAGACCTGCGACCCGGATGACGTGCGCTCCGCCTGGTCCGGCCTGGCCGACGACGCCGTGCTGATGCTCGGCGGCAGCCATGCCATCCCCGTGCGAAAGGACGACGTGTCCTTCGAGGCGCGCACCCGGCTGCCCGGCCACCCCAATGCGCTGACCCTCACGGCCTGGGGGAACGACGCCGTCCCCCTGCTCGAGGAGACCTGGTACTCGATCGGCGGCGGCTTCATTCGGCGCGACGGCGACCCGATCGGCCCATGCAGGGCCGTGCCACAGCCGCGGCAGTACTCCTCCAGCGCCGAACTCCTCGCCCTCTGCGACCTTTACGCCGTCGCAATCTGCGACATCGCCCGCGCCAACGAGGAGACGATCCACGGGGCCGAGGCGCTCGACGTCGGCCTCGACGCGATTTGGAACGCCATGAGCGACTGCGTGGAGTCAGGACTCGAGGCCACCGGCACCCTCCCCGGCGGCCTTCAGGTCAAGCGCCGCGCGGCGGCCGTGCGCATGCAGCTAGAGGAATATGACCGGCTGCCGTCGCGTGAACGCGACACCTCGACCGAATGGCTGCATGCATTCGCCCTCGCCGTCAACGAGGAGAACGCCTCCGGCGGCCGCGTGGTCACCGCCCCCACCAACGGCGCGGCCGGCATCATCCCCGCGGTCGGCCACTACTACCTGCGCTTCGTGCCCGGGGCGGATGCCGCGGGAATCCGTCGCTATCTGCTCACCGCCGTCGCCATCGGTTCGCTCGTAAAGGCCAACGCCTCCATCTCCGGGGCGGAGGGCGGCTGCCAGGCCGAGGTCGGCTCCGCTTGCGCCATGGCGTCCGGCGCACTCTGCGCCGTTCTTGGCGGCACGCCGCGGCAGGTGGAGAACGCGGCCGAGATCGCGATGGAGCACCACCTGGGCCTCACCTGCGACCCCGTCGGCGGGCTCGTGCAGGTGCCGTGCATCGAGCGCAACGCCATCGCCGCGTCGACCGCCGTGTCGGCGGCCCGGCTGGCCCTGCACGGCGACGGCACGCACCTCGTCTCCCTCGACGCCGTGATCGAAACCATGCGCCAGACCGGCCTGGACATGTCGACCAAGTACAAGGAGACCAGTGAGGGTGGCCTCGCCGTCAACGTGATCGAGTGCTGACATCGCCACTCGCGCCCTAAGCTGGACGCATCCGCTCGGGGGCACGAACGGAACTTTCTGCGAGGGGGACATCCGATGAATTCTGCGCGACCGACAACCACTCCTGTCTGGGCGCGGGTCGCTCTGGCCGCCATGCTGCTGCTCCCGCTCGGCCTCACCGGGTGCGCCGGCGCCCCCGCTCCGGTGGTCACCGCGACGGTTACCCTCACGCCGACGCCCACTGCGACTCCCACCCCCACGCCGACCCCTGAGCCCGAGGCCCCGGTTGTGCCGAATCCGACTATCACGCCCAACGCCGAGGCCGTGCCCGTGGAGCCGCTGCCCGAGGGCCCGGCCGTCGACCTGGGCGCCAGTACGGGGGCCACCGGCGCCCCGGTCACCGATGGTGCGGGCGCCCCGACCAGCTACTCCGTGCTGGAGGGCGACGACTTCTTCGCCATCGCGCAGCGCTTCGACCTACCGGTGCAGCAGCTGTTGCGCATGAATCCGTCGGTGTCGGGTCTGGGTGAGAATATCTACATCCGGGACGTGATCAACCTCGACTGGACCACCACTGGGTAGCGCGCTCAGGGGTACATTCCCAGCTTCTCGATATGGCTCCGGTAGTCCGCTCGTCAAGGTGGTGACACGCCTCGAACGTCGGGGCGGCACGGCAGTGGGGTTCCCACAATTCTCCGGGCCGAGACCGACGCGGAAACGGACGCTCCGGATGGCACCGCCATCCACGCGGGAGAGCATTCTCGCGGGACGGTCGGGCCGTCCCTTCAACAACTCCGTTGCGAACGAATTCGACGGAGATTGTGGCCGAATCGCACCCAGTCACGCCGAGAACGCACTTTTACAGCAGGATCTCCGTCGAATTGGTTCGACACGGGGCACGGCCCTCCCTAAGCGATGGACAGCGTCCACGCGGTGGAGTCGGCCCCGTCCGTCCGTCCGGGTGCGCCGCAACGGCGGGGCCGGGACGCACGTGCCTTAGTGCGTCAGCAGGTTGATGCGCTCGATCAGGGTGATCGTGCGCAGCGACTCCCGCGGGTCGACCGGGATCGGAGCCCCACGCAGGATCGCGTCGGCCAGACCGGTGTAGAACGCCGCATAGTTGCCGCGCTCGGTCGGCACCCGGGTCAGCGCGCCGTCCCGTCCGAGTACGCCCCAGGCGGACTCCGGGTCGACGCCGAAACCCGGGTCGGTCGGTCGGGCACCCGCCGCGAGGGCGGTCTCCTGGCCGTCGAGGCCCCACTTGGTGTAGCCCGCCTCGGAGCCGAGGACGTGGAAGCGCGGGCCGACCTGGGCGGCGATCCCGTTCATCCACAGGTGCGAGCGCACCCCCGACCCGTGGTGCAGCGCCACGAAGGTGTCATCGTCGGCGACCCCACCCGGGCGTCGAATGAGGGTCTCCGCGTAGACGTCGTCGACCGGGCCGAACAGTTGCAGGGCCTGGTCGATCAGGTGGGCGCCGAGGTCGAAGAGCACCCCACCGCCCTGTTGGATGGTCGCGCCGACCTTCCACGATTTGGTCTGCTCCGGCTTCCACCATTCGAACCGGGACTCGAACCGGCGCACATCGCCGAGCGCCCCCGCTTCGATTACGCCACGCAGGGTGAGGAAGTCGCCGTCCCAGCGCCGGTTCTGGAACACGGTGAGCGGCAGGCCGAGGCTCACGGCCTTCTCGATCAGGCCGCGGCCTTCCCGGGCCGTCACCGCGAAGGGCTTGTCGACGACCACGGCGAGCCCGGCGTCGAGGGCGGCGTGGGCGAGTTCGACGTGCGTGCCCGACGGTGAGCCGATCACGACCAGGTCCAGGTCGTCCGCGGCGGCGAACAGGTCCTCGGCGGTCGACATCAGGCGCACCCCCGGGTGACGCTCACCGGCCTGCTCGCGCCGCACGGGGTCGCGGGTGACGATCAGGTCGAGCGAGAACTCGGGGTTCGCGCCGAGGAGCGGGCTGTGGAACACGCGTCCGGACGTGCCGAACCCGATCAGTCCGGTGCGGATTGGGGCGACGGATGCTGGCGACTGCGTCATGCTCCCACGGTACTCCCGGTGCGGCTTCCGCCCGGCCCGCTACAGCCGGTCGACGCCGGTGACGCGCACGACGGCGGCGCCCAGCTCGTCGGAGTCGGCCAGGTCGACCGTGGCACTGATGCCCCAGTCGTGGTCCCCCGCCGGGTCGTCGAATATCTGCCGCACGGTCCAGACGGATGCGCCCTCGTCGAAGATGATCAGGTCTGCGCTGCGCGCATTCGCCCCGGTCAGCAGCTCGTCGTGCAGGGCGAAATAGCCGTCCATGGCATCGACCCAGGCATCCGTGTGGAAACCGTGTTCCCGGTCAAGCTCGCCCAGGGCGTCATAGTTCTCGAGCGCGGCCAGCTGCACCCGGCGGAAGAGCTCGTTGCGCACCAGGATGCGGAACGCACGCGCATTGGTGGTCAGGCGGCGGGGCGCGGGCGGCAGCACCGACTGCGCAGCATCCGAGTGCACGGCAAGGTCCGGGTGGATGAGTTCCTCCCACTCGTCGAGCAGGCTCGAGTCGACCTGGCGCACCAGCTCGCCCAGCCACTCGATCAGGTCGAGCAGGTCTTCCGTCTTGGCGTCGTCGGGGATGGTTTGCCGGGCGGCCCGGTACGCATCCGAGAGATAGCGGAGAACGACGCCCTCGCTGCGGGCGAGCTTGTAGAAGGCCACGAACTCACCGAAGGACATGGCCCGCTCGTACATGTCCCGCACGACCGTCTTCGGGCTGAGCTCGAAGTCGGCGATCCACGGCTGGGATTCCTTGTAGGTGGTGAAGGTGACGTGCAGCAACTCCTCGAGCGGCTTCGGCCAGGTGATCTCCTCGAGCAGCGCCATCCGCTCGTCGTATTCGATGCCCTCGCGTTTCATGGCGTTCACGGCCTCGCCGCGGGCCGCGAACTGCTGGCCCATCAGCACCGGGCGCGGGTTGTCGAGGGTGGCCTCGACGATGGAGATCATGTCGAGGGCGTAGTGGCCGCTGCCGGGGCCGGCCACATCGGGGTCGGCGTCGAGCAGGTCGAACGCGGCGAGCGCGAACGGCGACAGTGGCTGGTTGAGGGCGAAGTTGGGCTGCAGGTCGACGGTGAGACGGATGTCCCCGGCCGCGCTTTGCTCCACGATCCCTGCCGCGCGCAGGGTCTTGTAGATCCCGAGGGCACGCCGGGCGTGCGCGAGCTGGCGATTCCAGGGTTCGTGGTTGTCGAAGATCAGGTCGTGGACGTGGGTGAACGCGTCACCGCCGCGCCCGATGACGTTGATCAGCATCGCCGCGGTCATCTGCATGCTCGAGTGCATCGTTTCCGGCTCGGCCGCCACGAGCCGCTGGAACGAGGGCTCACCCCAGGACACGAAACCCTCGGGCGCCTTCTTGCGGATGATCTTGCGCTTCTTCTTGGGGTCGTCGCCGGCCTTCTCGATGGCCTTGAGGTTATCGGTTTCGTGGTCGGGCGCCTGGATGACGACGGTGCCGGCCGTGTCGTAGCCGGCCCGGCCCGCGCGGCCAGCGATCTGGTGGAATTCGCGGGCGTTGAGCTGGCGCATCTTGACGCCGTCGTACTTGGTGAGTGCGGTGAAGAGCACGGTGCGGATCGGCACGTTGATGCCCACGCCGAGGGTATCGGTGCCGCAGATGACGCGGAGCAGGCCGCGCTGAGCAAGCTGCTCCACCAGGCGGCGGTACTTGGGCAGCATGCCGGCGTGGTGCACGCCAATGCCCATCCGGATCAGCCGGGACAGGGTCTTGCCGAAGCTCGTGGTGAAGCGGAACTCGCCGATCAGCTCCGCGATCGCCTCCTTCTGTTCCTTGGTGGCGACCTTGACGCTGCTGAGGGCCTGAGCCCGTTCGAGCGCGGCCGCCTGGGCGAAGTGCACGATGTAGATCGGAGCCTGCCCGGTCTTCAGTAGCTCCTCCACCGTTTCATGCACGGGCGTGGTCTCGTAGTAGTAGTGCAGCGGCACCGGGCGCTCCACGCCCGTGACGACCGCGGTGGTCCGACGGGTGCGGCGCGAGAGGTCGTCGGCGATGAACGTGACGTCGCCGAGGGTCGCCGACATGAGGATGAACTGCACCCCGGGCAGGAGCAGCAGCGGCACCTGCCAGGCCCAGCCGCGGTCGGGGTCGCCGTAGAAGTGGAACTCGTCCATCACGACCTGGTCCACAGGAGTGTCCTCACCGTTTCTCAGGGCGAGGTTGGCCAGGATCTCCGCCGTGCAGCAGATGATCGGGGCGTCGGAGTTGACCGAGGAATCCCCCGTCATCATGCCCACGTTCTCGGCGCCGAAGATCTCCACCAGCGCGAAGAACTTTTCGCTGACGAGGGCCTTGATCGGCGCCGTGTAGAAGGTGCGCTTGCCGGCCGAGAGCGCGGCGAAGTGCGCACCGACGGCGACCAGGGACTTACCGGTGCCGGTCGGGGTGCTGAGGATCAGGTTCGCCCCGGAGACGATCTCGATCAGGGCCTCTTCCTGCGCGGGATACAGGGACAGACCCTGCTCCCCCGCCCACGTTTCGAAGGCCTCGAACAGCACATCCGGATCGGTGACATGCGGGAGGGCGGTGAGAGTTGCCATGATCCTTCGATCCTGCCCTATTCCACTGGGCATCCGCTCCGCGCCCGGCGGCCGGGTCGGAACCGAGCATGGTCTCTCCTCCGGCTGAGCGTGAACACGGGGACGATATGCCCGATCACCGCGGCCGTCACGGGCCGTTGCGGAGGACTCACAGGCCGCAAATCTAAGCTGGCGACATGGCCAGCCGCGACGTTTCCTCGTCCTCATTTCCGACGCCGCCGACGCCTCCCGCGCCCGGGCCGCCGGCCCGATCGGCCCCGGCAAGGCTCGGGCGGCCCGCGACGGCCGGCGTGGCC